>CAYJBF010000107.1:0-3455 GCA_964368415.1 uncultured Acholeplasmataceae bacterium
TATAAAAAATCACTCAACTAAGAGTGATTTGAATCCTTTAACTTACATAAATTTAAATATAACAAGCAGTACCAACATTGATACAATCACAACGGAAACATCAATTATAATCGCAGCAAGCATTGGTTTAGCTCCAACACTCTTCACTTCTCTAAAGCTTGTTTTTAGTCCGATGGCTGCTAATGCAGTGGCCATAAAAAACTTAGATGTTAATGAAATACCATTAACGGTTGAGTCTGGTAATATCCCAAGACTTCTTATTCCAACAAAGGCTAAAAAACCTAAGATAAACCATGGGAATATATCTTTAATTTTAATTTTTACTGTTTCAACAGCGCCTTTTTCTTTATACTTAACTTTAGAGTTAACCCAAGAAAAAATAAGAACGATTGGAACAATAAATAATGTTCTTGTCAATTTAACAATAGTCGCTAATGCGCCAGCTGCTTCTGAAAAAGCATAACCAGCTGCAACAACTGATGAAGTATCATTAACAGCCGTTCCAACCCATAAGCCATATACTGTATCATTCATTCCTAGGAACATGCCAATCCACGGAAAGGCTATGACCGTTAATAAGTCAAAAATAAAAGTAGCTGATAAAGCATAAGCCACTTCACTATCTTCTGCTTCAATTACAGGACCTAAGGTTGCAACTGCAGTCCCGCCACATATAGCTGTACTAGTAGAAAGTAAATTGGATAATTTCCAATTGATTTTAAATACTTTCCTACAAATATATCCAACCCCATAAGCTGTTAAAAATGTGAATCCTAATAATATTAATGCATACTTACCAGCTTCAATCACTTGTGTGAAACTTAAAGTAATACCGGCTAGGATGATACCTAACCTTAAAATTATCTTTGAGCTCCAATCAATCCCCTCATCAAAACCATTTTGTTTTGAAATTAAAGGATTTAACAACATCCCTAACAATAGTGCAATTAACGCACTTCCAATCAAATCTACCGGAAGTATTTTGTTTATTAAGATTGCTACAACGGCAATACCTAAACTCAAAAGTGCTCCAGGAATTAACTTACTGAACTTAGACATTCTCTTTAATCTAACCCCTTTTCTCTTTTTCAATAAAAAGTGCCCTTGCTAGAGCACTTAATGTTGATACTATTATAACATTGAGTTCTAATAAATTAGTTAAAAAAGTAAATCTATCATCATATTCTTCTTTAGGGACATCATAAATCTGTTTGAGAAGTTCTAAAGATTCTATTAGCGGTAAGTCCCACCATAGTTGAGTCCTTTGTCCAAAAACAACCCCTATCTTATTTAAAACATGTTTTCTTTGTTTGGGATTATAAGGTTCGTATCCAGCAACAGTAATTTTTCCTTCTGTAGGAGTTAAAATACCACACATCATCTTTATAGTAGTTGACTTACCCGCTCCATTTGCCCCAATATAACCTACAACTTCACCCGCATTTAAACTAAAAGAAATTTCTTTTACTGCTTCTACAGTTGTATATTTAAAACTAAAAAGAGTCTTAAACATACCAAATAAACCAGCTTCCCTCACTGGTTTTTTAAAAACCTTTTTCACGCTACTTACTTCTATTATAGCCATATTTTCTCATCGCCTTTTTATCTTAATTATATGTCTTTTTAATTATTTTTATAGCTGTAACCGGTTTACCATTACTACTATTATATTATAATGTTAAATAAAAAAAACCACTTACTTGTCATAAGTGATTTTTTTGTTTCAATTGTTCTTAAACGTTAAATCTAAAGGTCATAATATCCCCATCTTTAACGATATATTGTTTACCTTCGATTCTTACCTTACCAAGTTCTTTAGCTTTTTGTCTACTTCCAATACTAATTAAATCATCGTAAGCAATTGTTTCTGCTGCAATAAAACCTCTTTCAAAATCTGAGTGAATTACCCCTGCACATTCAGGTGCTTTCATACCATCGACATAAGTCCAAGCTCGAACCTCTTTAACGCCTGCAGTAAAATAGGTTCTTAAACCTAAAATACTATAAGCTTCTTTAATCAATTTGTTTAATCCTGATTCTTCGATGCCATATTCTTCCAAGAACAGTAATTGATCTTCATAATCCATGTGAGCAATTTCCATTTCTAATTGAGCACTTATTGGAATTACTGTAGTCTTACTCTTCTTACCGTATTCTACTAAAGCCGTATAATGAGGGTTACTCATCGGATCTTTTAAATCCTCATCTGAAACATTCCCAACATAAATAGCAGGTTTTAAAGATAATAAACTAAAGTTTTTAATTAGCTTTAATGCTTCGTCACTAAGATCAACTGTTTTAGGATCAATATCATTTAAAATCGCTTCTTTAATCTTTGATAAGGCGTCATATTCAACTTTCGCATCAAGGTCGTTTTGTTTAACCACTCTTTCAAGTCTTTGAAGTCTTCTATCGATTTGTTCTAAGTCTGCAATGTATAGTTCCGTCTTAATGGTTTCTAAATCATCGATTGGATCAACTTTATTAGCCACATGAGTAATTAAGGCATCATCAAAGCATCTTACAACATGACATATCGCATCCACTTCTCTAATATGACTTAAAAACTTATTCCCAAGGCCTTCACCTTTAGATGCCCCCTTAACTAATCCTGCAATATCAGTAAATTCAAACGTTGTTGGAACTACTTTTTGTGGATTAATAATTTTGGCTAATTCATCTAATCTTTCATCTTGTACTAAAACAACCCCAACATTTGGTTCTATTGTAGCAAACGGATAGTTTGCCGCTAAAACTTGTTGTTTGGTTATGGCATTAAATAAGGTCGATTTACCAACGTTTGGTAATCCAACAATTCCTGCTTTTAACATTAATATCATCACTTTCATTAAAAAAGGCGCAATAGCCTATTTGTTATTGATAAGGGAATAAATATTCCACAAACCATTGTATTATAACTATTTTAACGTTTTAATGCAAATGAAAACGGTTAAAATATCACAGGATAACCATTAACATTTTTTTACATTCTAAATCTTAAAATAATTACCACTAAATAAATGGGGTTCATACAATACGCATGAACCCTTTTTGATTAATTTTCGATCTTTATTCTGTTTGTTCTTTTGATTTTGTTAACTCCATAAATAGTCTCATAACTTCATCCTTGTCTAAAAACGGAATACATACTGCCACATCAAAGTCTGGTAATTTTCCTGAATTAGCTGCATTATATATGTCTAAGACCTTTTCTTTACTTATGAATGGAATAGACTTAGTGATTAACCTTGTTTCATTTCTTTCGATAAGTTTCTCAACAAGATTTTCTAAATCTTGATGTTGTAAAAATGGATACACTACTACTAAATCTACATTTGAAATTTTCCCTTCTAAAACATCATTAGCAATTTTCGCTAAGTCTTCTTTGCTTAAAAATGGAATTAGTTTATCTAAGTAATTGCTTCTGCATTTTCATTATAAATTCCTCTTCTACC
>CAYJBF010000108.1:0-3362 GCA_964368415.1 uncultured Acholeplasmataceae bacterium
TGATGTCCTGATAATAACACATCCGGAACCTTAAAGCCTTCGTATTCTTGAGGTTTCGTATAATGGGGATGTTCAAGTAATCCTTTTTCAAAGGACTCTTCTAAGTGAGAATCTTCAGCAATAACCCCATCTAGTAACCTTGTGATTGAATCGGTTAAAATTAAAGCCGCAAGTTCTCCACCTGTTAAGATATAGTCACCAACACTAATCTCTTCATCAACCAGTTCATATACACGGTGATCAATACCTTCATAATGACCACATAAGATAATGATATGTTCCAATTGTGCGTACTCTCTAGCAATCTTTTGATTATAAGTTCTTCCTTTAGGAGAGGTCATAATCACTTTTGCTTTTTTATCTTTATTTAAATCATTAATTGCCCTGTAAAATGGGGGAAACATCATCAACATTCCAGATCCACCACCATAAGGGGTGTCATCCACTTGATTATGTTTCATTTGACTATAGTTTCTTAAGTTTATAACATTAATTTCAACTTTTTCGTCTTGATAAGCTCTTTTAATAATCGATTCATTAATATAAGCTTCAATCATTTGAGGGAAAATCGTAATAATATCTATTCTCATAACAAACCCTCTATTTCCTCTATTATAATAGTTTGTTTGACTTCTTTGATAAATCTTTCGTTAAAAGGGATCAAAGCTTCCTTAGAACCCGTATTCACTCTAAGAATATGCCCTTGAGGCACTTCCATAACAGAACTTACAACCCCAACCAGTTTACCAAATTGATTGTATACTTCTTTACCGATAACCTCATCATAATGAAACTCATTTTCTTCTAATATAGGTTTTTCATCGCTATAAAGTATTAATCCCCGATATTTTTCCACAAGGTTAATATCATCATAACCTTTAAAATGAACAATTAATCCTTTATTAGAATTTCTTACACTTGAAATAATAAAGTCTATATTAGTTTCTAAAGTGACATAAACCTTTTTGCCTACTTTAAAACGGTCAAAATCACTTCTTGATTCAACCAATAAATCTCCTTTAATTCCATGTGTTTTTAATATTTTTCCAATTTCATATTTCATATTTTCACCATAATTATTATAACATGTTACCGTCATCAAATAATAAAAAAATACACATCACGTGTATTTCTTATTAAAATGCGTCAATATCGATTCGTACCCGAACGCCTTCTTTAGAGGCGCCAGCATAGACAATGGTTCTGATTGCAGAAGCAATCTTGCCACCCTTGCCGATAACTCTTCCTAAGTCTTCTTCATTGACTAAGACCTGGATAGCCAGCTCTTTACCTTCACCTGAGAGGGTTTTAACTAGCACATCTTCTGGATGGGACACAAGTGGCGTAACAATTTGTTTAATTAAGTTTTCGAAGTTAACAGCCATATCCTCACTCCTTCTTATTTGATGTCAAATTTCTTAAAAAGACTTTTAACCGTTTCTGTAGGTTTTGCTCCATTACCAAGCCATTTTAAAGCTTTTTCTTTGTCAATTTCAACAGAAGCAGGTTGTGTTAAAGGATTATAAGTTCCAATAATATCTAAGAATCTTCCATCTCTTGGCGATGTTACATCTGCTGCAACGATTCTGTAGAATGGACGCTTATGTGATCCAAAACGTTGTAATCTAATCTTTACCATAAGTACACTCCTTAATTTTTGTATTCTACTATATTATACTTGAAAAAAATCAGGTGTCAAGTGTTTTCTCTTAACACTTACAATTCAATGTTAATTTGAGGTCTGTCTAATAAACTAGGTTCAAAAGATTTAACCCCTTTGGTTTTAGATAATGCGTTTTTAACTTGCTTTTCATTGATCTTATCTAAATAGATTGTTAAATACTTTGATTGTAAAGAGGTATAGTAAATATCAATATTCTCTATCTTCTTTATTTTTTTAATATCACTTTTATGTCTAAAATAGACCAAGTAACTAATTCTATCTAATTGCACAGTTGTGGCCTCCTTTTTTTGTGAAATAGGATGAAACTGAATTAGATAACGTCGTTGAGAAATGTTCTAACTCAGCATTTATTCTTTGTTCTAAAATAAAATATTGTTTTACTTCTTCTTTTTCATATAAGTCTTTTTTCGCTTTTGCATAGGCACTTGCGGCTTCTTTAAAATCTGGATGGTACTTACCTCCAGTAGAGAAAACTTCATCAAAACGTTTAAATGTTTTTTTAAACAAGGCTTTTTCTTGTTCGTACTTTGTATTAATAATGTCATTAAGACGTTTTAATTCAATAAAATCTTCAGAATTTCTATATTCATCTAATAGGTCATAGGCCTTATTAATTATTTCTGTGTGTCCCATTTTTATCACTCCTATATAAGTTTATCAAAAAATCCCACTTATTGTCAAAAAAGACTGTTTTAGATTTCGCGAAATAAACCGAAACTAGTCTATAAATTGTTTAATTATTCATCTTCAGGAAAAAAACTGAAATCAGAATATCTTTAATCAAAATCAATATAAATTCCCCTTTATTTGTAAGTTTGATTAAATCGCTATAACTATCGGAGGAAAATTCGAATGTGTTACTTAAGCAAGCTGTTTTTTTATTAAGCAAAATATTTCAATATCAATTTTTAAAAAAAAGACTGCTAAACATCGAAGATCTAATTCTTCATCTCTTTACAGTCCTTTTACATCTTAATGGTATTTGTTAATACGAAACTCAAGTTATATAGATTAAGATAGATTATCTCATTTGAAAAACACACGCTACTATTTCTGTTTGTAAAAACACCAATTCATTGTCAAAAAAACACCATTATGTTATAATAATTCGAGGTGTAAAATTTATGTATTTAATGAAAGATATTATTAGAGAAGGTCACCCTAATTTAACATTAAAAAGTGTTCCCGTTAAGTTACCAATCAGTAAAGAAGATAAAGAGATTGGGTTAAATTTACTTAAGTATTGTGTTATGAGTCAAAACGAAACATTAGGACAACAATATGGTTTAAGACCTGGAGTAGGATTATCTGCGGTACAAGTTAATATTTTAAAAAGAATGTTTGCGATGCACCTAGAGGATTTAGACGAAAAAATGTATTCCCTTATTATCGTAAACCCTGTTATAACTTATAAATCAAAAGAGATTATTTATCTAAATGGGGGTGAAGGTTGTTTATCAATCGATAGACCTACTGAAGGGTTAACCCCAAGACATAAAGTAATCAAATTCAGAGCTTATATTTATGATCCCAAAAGTGGTGATTTCAAAATTAAAGAAATGACCTTAAGAGATTATCCAGCAATTGTATTCCAACATGAGTACGACCATTTAGATGGCATTTTATATACCAATAAATTATTTAATGAAATTCCAAACTCTAAACCTTTAATTGAACC
>CAYJBF010000109.1:0-3339 GCA_964368415.1 uncultured Acholeplasmataceae bacterium
AGATAGCATAGCAAGATTTAAACGTTTAGACGGGTTTGATGTTTATTTTCAAACAGGTACGGATGAACATGGTTTAAAAATCCAAACTAAGGCTAGTGAACTAGGGATTACCCCACAAGCCCATGTGGATCACATATCAGATGAGATTAAAAGAATTTATAAGACGTTAGATGTTTCTTATGACTATTTTATTCGTACCACTGATACATCACATAAAGAAATGGTTCAAAAAATATTTAAGAAACTCTACGATCAAGGCGATATTTATTTAGATAAGTATTCAGGCTGGTATAGTGTGAGTGAAGAAGCCTATATCTTTGAAAAAGACATTGTTGATGGGAAAGGCCCAAATGGGGATACTTTAATTTGGATGGAAGAAGAAACGTATTTCTTTGATTTGAAAAAGTATCAAGACAGATTAGTAAAATATATCAAAGACAACCCTTCATTTATTCAACCTGAATCAAGAAAAAATGAAATGTTACAAAACTTTTTAAGTGAACCCCTTCAAGATTTGAGTGTCACTAGAAAAAATATGGATTGGGGCATTCACTCATTTAGCCCAGAACATACTATTTATGTTTGGATTGATGCGTTAAGTAACTATATTACGAGTTTTGGTTTGGATGATAACTTTACTAGTGAATCATTTAAGAAATATTGGCCAGCTGATATTCACTTAATTGGTAAAGATATTTTAAGATTTCATACAATATACTGGCCAATTATGTTGATGGCGCTTGATATTGAGTTACCAAAAGTTATTTTTGGTCACCCATGGGTCTTAATCGATAAATCTAAAATGAGCAAATCCAAAGGCAATACCTTATACACAGACGACATCTTAAAACACTTTCCAAAAGATTCTTTAAGATACTATATGCTACATGAAATTCCATACGCATCTGATGGAAATTTAACTTATGAATTATTAATTGAAAGACACAATTCTGATTTAACCAACACACTCGGTAATCTTGTTAATAGAACCATTGGGATGGTTAATAAATACCGTGATGGGATTGTTAAAAAAGCCGCTACAAAAGAAGCATATGAAATTAATTTAGTGTCGGCTAGTGAATCATTATTAGAAAATGTCAGAAGTAAGATGGAACATTATAAAGTGAGTGATGCATTAGAAGAAATTATGAAGGTTCTTAGACAAGCCAATAAATTTATCGATGTCACTGAACCATGGAATCTTAAAAAAGATCCAGAAAAACAAGAAGAACTCGATGGTGTATTATACGAATTAATTGAAACAATTAGAGTTAGTGCTACATTACTTCAAGCTTTTATACCTGAAACCGCAAGTAAGATTTTTGATCAAATCAATTGTCACATTAACAGTTTTGATTCAACCCTTAAATTTGGGGGATTTCCAAATAATCACCCACTTAATAAACCAGAAGCTTTATTTGAGCGTTATGATTTAGAAAAGAAAATGGTGGAGGTTCTTGGTGGATAATATGTCGAAACAACGCATTTATCATGAGCTTAAAACGCTCATAGCCGTATTTGTTTTTACATTTATTTATGGCTTAGGGGTTGTTTGGTTCTTAGAAGCTGCAACAGAACCTTTATACACGGGGGGCATTCCTGGTATCGCCCAACTAATTCGTAGTGTGGTTATAAAAATTAACGATTACGACTTAGGTAATATTTTCTTAGGCGCATTTGTCTTACTTTCAAATATACCGATTCTTATTTTGGGATACTTTGGGGTATCTAAAAAGTTTACAATTTATTCATTAGTTAGCGTTCTTATTCAAGCAACCATGTTAGGGTTTATTCCTAGAATTGATTTTCAAATTAATGACACATTTACATTAGCTGTTCTTGGTGGTTTACTAACAGGGATTGGGATTGGTGGTGCTTTAAGATTTGGTACCAGTACTGGCGGTCTTGATATTGTCGCTCAATTTTTAAGTTTAAGAAACGGGATTAGCGTGGGCTATGTCTCACTATTACTAAATGTCTTAATCGCCTTGATCGGTGGTTTAGTTTATGGCAGTGGCGCTATTGTTGCGTATACAGTGATCAGAATTATTGTAACTACTTTAGTCACGGATAAGATTCACACATCTTACAACTTCTTAAAAGTTGAAATAATTACAAAAGTACCAGAAAATATTTATGATGAAATATTAGTTAAACTATATAGAGGGGTCACTATATTAGAAGCTCAAGGGGCTTATTCACGTGATGATAAATCGATTTTAGTGGTTGTAATATCAACCTATGAACTAAGAACCTTAAAATCACTTCTAAAACAACATGATCCAAAAGCATTTACAATTATCACACCAGTTAAGGACATTTATGGCAACTTTAAACGTAAAACAATTGTTTAACAAAAAATATTTGTAAACTTATAAATTTTTTGTTTGACAATTATATACACTTAGTGTAATATTTATACGGTACGTTTTAAAGCCAATAGCCCTTATTATAAATAAGGAGAGGTTAAAATTATGAAGCAAACAAAAATGCTTAGCGCCCACGATATCGAAAGAAAATGGTATGTGGTTGATGCTGAAGGCAAAACACTAGGTCGTTTAGCGACTCAAGTAGCATCTGTTTTAAGAGGAAAACATAACCCAAGCTACACTCCTCATGTAGATTCAGGTGATTATGTTGTCGTTATTAACGCAGATAAAATTAAATTAACAGGGAAAAAATGGTCAGATAAACTTTATTATCGTCATAGCGATTATGCAGGCAGCTTAAGATCAAGAACTGCTAAAGAAGTTATGGACAAATTCCCTACAAGAATGGTTGAAACAGCGGTTGAAGGGATGTTACCTCATAATCCACTAGGAAGAGCAATGTATAGAAAGCTTTTCGTTTATGCAGGTCCAGAACACCCACATATTGCACAACAACCACAAGTCTTGGAGGTAGAATAAAATGGCAAAAGTACAATACTTAGGTACAGGTCGTAGAAAAAAGAGTGTTGCTAGAGTTATCTTAACTAGCGGTACTGGTGTTTTCACGGTCAATGATAGAACCTTTGAAGATTATATTCCATCAGCAGCTACACGTAAAGACGTCGTTCAACCGTTAGATTTAACTGAGAACGAAGGCAGATTTGATATATCTGTAAATGTCTTTGGCGGCGGGATTACAGGACAAGCAGGGGCAATCCGTTTAGGGATTACAAGAGCTTTATTAGAAGTTAACCCTGATTACCGTAAGATCTTAAAACCAGCTGGTATGATTACAAGAGATTCTAGAGCGAAAGAACGTAAAAAATACGGTCTTAAGAAAGCTAGAAAAGCAAGCCAATTCTCAAAACGTTAAAGAAATTGCAGGACCATTTTGGTCCTCTTTTTTTAT
>CAYJBF010000110.1:0-3339 GCA_964368415.1 uncultured Acholeplasmataceae bacterium
AATCAAGATATTCATCATGAATATCATAATCATATAAGATATCAAATGCTTCATAGGTTTCTGAATCACTTGCTGCTGGGAATCCATTATCGCGAATATACTTCACAAAACCTAAATGGACTGATTCACTTAAGAAGATTACGTTTGGATTAACTTTTCTAACTTCCTTACGTGCGCGCACCCAAAACTCCATAGGTATTAAAGGAGCTACGTCACATCTAAACCCATCAACACCTTTTTCAGTCCAAAATACCAGTGTATCAATTAGGTAATCCCATAACTCTGGAACTCTAAAATCTAGGTCAGTAATATCCCACCAGTCTCCTACTTTTCCAGCTAATTTTCCATTTCTTCTAAAATACCATTCTGGATGTTCTTTTAATAACACAGCATCATGAGATGTATGATTAAATACGACATCAAGCATTACTTTTAAGCCTTCAGCATGAGCACTCTTGACAAGCTTTTCAAATTCCTCAATGGTACCGTATTCAGGATTAGTGGCTCTAAAATCACTAATTGAATAGGGTGATCCGGCTTCTCCTTTTCGATGAACAACTCCAATTGGATGAATTGGTAATAAGTATAGGTAGTCCATACCCAATGATTTAATACGTTTCAAATCATCAATTAAACTTATAAATGTCCCTTCCTTTGTATGTTGTCTCAAAAACACTTGATAAATGTTGGTACTTCTTAATTCGATTTTTGTATTGTTTGCCATATCTTCACCTCTTCATTATAATTATAACAAATATTTTATTTCTTTTCTCTTAAGAATTGACTATTCTACTTTAATTTTACTAAATACTTCACCTATTGGCGCTTGAATAACAATATCAGCTAAATCTTCTTTCCCTGTTAAATCTTTGTTTATCAAAACTAAGGGTCTACCTTTAGGGTAATAATAGAGTAACCCCGAGGCTGGATAAACCATCAGTGAAGTTCCCCCAACAATCAGTAAATCCGCATTGGAGATAGCTTCTACGCTTCTTCTTAAGATATCGCTATCTAAAGATTCTTCATATAAAACAACATCTGGTTTAATCATACCGCCACAACTACAATAAGGTACGCCAGGTTCTAAAACTTTTTCTAATCCATAAAACTTGCCACAGTTTAAACAATGATTTTTATGAATGGTTCCATGTAATTCTAAAACATTCTTAGATCCCGCCATTTGATGAAGCCCATCAATGTTTTGTGTGATAAGCGCACTTAGTTTACCCGAAACTTCTAATTCAAATAACTTCTTATGACAACTATTGGGTTGCGCATCTAAGTAAATCATTTTATCTTTGTAAAACTCATAAAAAGCTTCTGGGTTAGCATAAAAGAATGAATGGGAAACTATGGTTTCAGGGGAATATTTATATTTACTATTGAATATACCCTGAGCACTTCTAAAATCAGGAATCCCTGATTCAGTGGACACACCCGCTCCACCAAAGAAAACAATCTTATTTGATTTATCAATTAAGGCTTGAAGTTTGTTTAATTCATTCATTTTATCACCTATTAATATTATAACATAAATTTAAGTTTGTTTTTGTGGTGAAGTGGTTTAATTTTACCGATAAGTAATTGTAAAAATAACTGTTGTGTGTTAAACTAAAAATAATGTAAAGGGAGCGTGAAAATTATGGCATTATACGATGTTGTCAGTTTTGAAGGTTCGTCTAGCGATTGGTTATTATACAAGTTTATTGGGACAGAGTTTAACACAAACTCTAAACTTATAGTCACAACCAGTCAAGTAGCGATATTAGTTCATAACGGCCATATTGAAAAGATTTGTGAAGAAGGGACTTATAAACTGGATACTGAACTTCTACCATTTATTTCAGGAATGGTGAAATCAGTACACTCTGATAAGAGTCCTTATAAGATGGAAATTTACTTTATCAACAAACGATTAAAACTTGATCTTTTATGGGGAACTACTGACCCAATTAAGATCCTTGACCCGGTTTATCAAATTCAACTAAATATTCGTTCTAGAGGTCAATTAGGCATTCGTTTATCAAATTATCAATTCTTCTTTGAAACTTTAGTCGGTAGCCTTATTCAAGGTAACTTTATTTCCTTTGAAATCATCAAACGTTACTTTAGAGGTATCATGAATCAAAGACTGAAGAAAATTATTTCTAGTTTTATGTTAGATAATAAAGTCTCATTCTATGAAATCAACCCAAGAATTGATGAAATTCAACAGACATTAGAAAATAACCTCATTGATGATTTTTCTAAGTTTGGGTTTGACATGGTCAACTTGTCAATTGAATCAATCAATGTCCCAGACAGTGACTTAGAAGCTTTAAACGATATCTTAATTCGTCGTGCTGAATTCGAACAATTAGGCGATAACCGTTACCGTACCTCAAGAGGGTATGATGTCTTAGAAAAAGGGGCTTCTAATGAAGGCTCAGCAGGTCAAATGATGGGCGTTGGACTTGGGATGGGGATGGCGGGTCAAGCCACCAACCAAATGGGTTCTATTATCCCTCAAGCTTCAACGGATATAGATAAAAAGTTTGAGTGCCCAAATTGTGATTCCAAGATTCCTAATGGTACAAAGTTTTGTCCAGAATGCGGAACCAAAATAATTACTGAATGTTCTAATGGTCATAAAGTTAAAGAGGGCTATAGTTTTTGTTCAGAATGTGGTGAATCACTTTATAAGAAGGAGTCAAAATAATGAGAAAAAATATATTAGGTCTTATTAGCTTCTTACTTGTCTTAACCCTTGTTGTGGTATTACCATTTTTCTTTGATAATACATTTCATAATAACGACAACTATTTAACACTATATATTATTAGTAAATCGGCAGCGGTATTACTGCTTATTGTTGGGTTTATCTATAGTATGTTCTTTAAAAAAGCTAACGCAACCACCTATATTACAATGACTACTGTTATCCTTTATCAATTTATTCCACTTTTGGTTAGAGTCTTCTTAAATAAGAGTGAACATCCTATGGTATTAAGTTTTATTACTTTAATGGTATCCATGCTAATAGCCGTATTAATTATTGGTGGGGTTGCTATTAGTAATAAGAAAATGCTTGATTCTGATGATAAATACGCCGGTAATACCATCCCAGTAAAAGATTCAAAAGAACTATACGATGAAAACAATAAATTTAAGGGGCTTAAATAGATGAATCAATGTCTAAATTGCGGGTATCAAATGGGGGATCAAGAAAGCAATTGTAAATATTGCGGCACCTCTAACCCTTCATTTAAAAAAGAAACTAAATCCAACTATAGCTTTAATTTTACACCACCTACTTCAAACAGTACGACCAGTAAAAATAATTTTAGTTGGCTTTTATTC
>CAYJBF010000111.1:0-3297 GCA_964368415.1 uncultured Acholeplasmataceae bacterium
CAGCGATATTTTCTACCATTCATGAAATGGGACATGGTATATATGAACAACAAGTAAATCCGTTATTTGATGGGTCTATCTTAGCTGGTGGGACCTCGATGGGGATTCATGAGTCTCAATCAAGAATGTATGAAAATATGATTGGTAGATCAAAAGCATTTTGGGATAAACAGTATCCTATTTTACAAGAATTATTTCCAAAAGAATTAAAAAATGTTACAGCACATGATTTTTACTTGTTTGTGAATAAAGTGAAACGGGATTTTATTAGAATTGAGGCTGATGAATTAACGTATAGCTTACATATTATGGTTCGCTATGAAATTGAAAAAGAACTATTTAATGGTAAATTACAACCAAAAGATTTACCGAAAACCTGGAATAAACGCTATAAAAAATATTTAGGGTTGACCGTTAAAAATGACGCTCAAGGGGTGTTACAAGATATTCATTGGAGTATGGGTTCTTTTGGGTATTTTCCTACTTATGCATTAGGTAGTGCCTATGCTGCGCAAATCTATGCTGAAATGGATAAAGAAATTGATGTGGATGAACTCATTCGCAATAATGAAATTACAAAAATTAATCAATGGTTAAAAGAACACATTCATCAATTTGGGAAACTTAAAACACCAAAAGAGTTAATGTTAATCGCAACTAAAAAACCGTTTGATCCTAATTATTATGTGGATTATTTGATTAATAAATATACAAAAATATTTAAAGCTTATGAAATCCATTAGATCGGTATTCAAGATTGGTCATGGTCCGTCTTCAAGTCATACGATGGGGCCAGCAAAAGCAGCTCAAAAAGTTAAAGAATTATACCCAAATCATTCGTATAAGGTTATCCTATACAATTCTTTAGCGCTGACTGGAGAAGGGCATTTAACACTAGTGGTAATAAAAGATATTTTAGAATATGTCAGTTTTGAAAAAGAGATTGATTTATCCGTTCACCCAAACCAATTGGTTTTTGAAGTATACAAAGACTCTAAGTTAATTAAAAAGATTTTTGTCCAATCTATTGGTGGAGGAGAAATTATCTTTGATGGTCACCAAACTGTTTATGAATCTATTTATAAGGAAACAACCTTTGATGAGATTAAAGATTATATGACCAAACATAACTTGTCTTTGATTGATTATATTAAAAAGTATGAACCTCAAGAAATATTCACCTATCTAGAAGAAGTATTCGAACAAATGTGTAGAACCATTGAAGAAGGTCTAGAAGGCGAAGGTTTGTTACCAGGTGATTTAAAGGTTCAAAGAAAAGCCAATGCACTTTATAAGAATGCCTTATCTTTACCCAATGGGTCATTAAAAGATAGAACCTTACTGTCGGCTTATGCGTTTGCAACAGGGGAACAAAATGCTTCAGGGGGATTAATGGTTACTGCACCAACTTGTGGTGCTAGTGGTGTATTACCTGCAATTTTATATTATGTGTATAAAATTGAAAAAGAATCAAAAGATAAAATTATTGAAGCCTTGGCTATCGCAGGCTTAATTGGAAATTTGATTATTCAAAATGCTTCTATTAGTGGTGCTGTTGCGGGGTGCCAAGCTGAAATCGGTTCAGCATGTAGTATGGCCGCGGCCGCTTATGCCTACATTAAAGGAGAAACTGTAGAACAAATTGAATATGCTGCTGAAATTGCCATGGAACACTATTTAGGTTTAACGTGTGACCCAGTGGGTGGTTATGTTCAAATCCCATGTATTGAAAGAAATGCCGTTGCCGCAACTAGAGCAATTAATGCAAGTGAATTAGCCCTTGTATTATTTGAAACAAGAAAAATCTCTTTTGATATGATTGTGAAAACCATGTATCAAACTGGATTAGATATGGATTCAAAGTATAAAGAAACCAGTGAGGCTGGTTTGGCATACTTTTACAAGGAGTTAGAAAAATGGAAAAAGCAATGATATTAGAATGTATTAATTTAGATTATAACGGTAAAGGTGTTTGTAAAAAAGACGGTTTTGTTTATTTTGTCGATAACTTATTACCTGGTGAAACAGCTAACGTAAAAATCACTAAATTGAATAAAAAATTTGGTTTTGGAGAAGTGGTTGAACACATAGTTAAAAGCGAAAAAAGAAAGAGTAAAGAACCGCTCAGTTTTGGAAATTTATTTCATTTAGATAATCTATCTCAACTCGATTATCAAACTGAATTAACGAGAGAGACATTTAAGAAAATAAGTAATTTAGAAGTACAGGTAAATCCGATTATCACAGATGATAATCCCATTAACTACCGTAATAAGATAACTTTACATGTTAAGAAGGTTTCTGGAAGATTAATTATTGGAACATTCGAAAATAAGAGTCACCGAATTGAAAGAATAAAATCTCATGCTTTGGCTGATCATATTATTAATAGAGGAATTGTTCAATTAAACATTGTATTTAGTAAGTATGAGTTTCAAGATGAATCTTTAAGAAAAATAACACTAAGAAGTAATAATAAGGATCTCATGATAATCTTTACAACCAAAAACGAAAAGTGGCTTGAAAAAGAACTTATTTTAAGTGAACTTAATGCGTATTCAATTTATCAAAATATTTCAGAAGATGATTCTGAAAATTTAGGGGATAAATCAATCCTATTAAAAGGTGAATCGTATTTACCATTAGAGTTATTAGGATTAAAGTTTAAATTATACCCAACAGGATTCTTCCAAACTAACTACAAAGTCACGGAAATGCTTTATCAAAGGATTTTAGATGAAATCAAACCGATTAAATACTTTGATGCTTATGCTGGGGCAGCAACCATTGGACAAATCATTTCTAAAAAAGCAGCATACGTTTACTCTGTGGACAACAATCAAGATTCAGTAAATAGCGCAAAAGAATCGATGAAACTAAATCAAATTAACAACCTTGAAGTTATTTTAGGCGATGTGAATGATGAGGTTAACAATTTAGAGTTTGAAGGTATAGTTTTTGACCCTCCAAGAAGTGGCTTAACCAATGAAATGATTGAAAGTGTTTTGAATAAAGAGGTTAGTCAAATCATTTATATCTCCTGTAACTTAAAGACGTTATCAAGAGATATTGGTTTATTATTAACTAATTACAAGATTAAAAGTATTGTTCCAGTTAAAATGTTTTATCAAACAACAGAAACTGAAACTATTGTGATATTAGAAAGAATTTAAACCTTAATCATTTAAATAATAAGTAAAATAACAAAAAGACACTGTTATTTGTGCTATAATACTTGCACGAGTGAGGTGTTTTTTTATGCTTAAGTTAAAACAAATTAAAAAGAATTATAAAATT
>CAYJBF010000112.1:0-3271 GCA_964368415.1 uncultured Acholeplasmataceae bacterium
AACACAAAAATTGGAGAAAATACCCAAATTGAAAAATCTATTATTGATAAGAAAGTTAAAATAGGGTCCAATGTTATTATTGGTTATGGCAATACCTACACTAGAAACATTGAAAAACCGGATATACTTTATAGTGGTATTAACATAATCGCTAAGAGGGCTATTATTCCAAATGATACGATTGTCGAAAGAAACTGTAGAATATTTGATAGAGTCCCTATCACAGAAAAGGTTGTTAAAGCTGGTTCAACCATTAAATAAGGATAAAAAGCCCCGCTTCGGGGCTTTATATTTAATTTTATAAACCTATTTTTATAAGGCAACTAGGAGAAAAACAAAATGATAATAGTAAAAAATTTAAAAAAGTATTACGGTACTTCTAGAGGGATTGAAGACGTTAATCTAAAAGTTAAACCTGGTGAAATATTTGGGTTTATCGGACCAAATGGTGCTGGTAAAACCACTTTAATAAGAATACTCGTGGGTTTACTAGAAAAAGATTCGGGTAGGGCCTTAATTCTTAATCAAGAAGTCCATATGAATAGTTATAAAATAAATAAGGCTATTGGTTATTTGCCCAGTGAATCGAACTTCTTTGATGATTATAAAACCCCAGATATGATTAAATTTTTTCTTGATTTAAGAGGGATTGATTCTACTTACGCTACCGAGCTTATTAAACGCTTAAATCTAGATACATCAAAGAAGGTTAAAGCTTTATCGTTTGGGAATAAAAAAAAGTTAGGTATTGTCTTAGCCTTGATGCATAAACCTTCACTATTAATCCTTGATGAGCCCACGACGGGTTTAGATCCACTAGCTCAAAAAGCTTTCTTAGACTTAATGATTGAACATAAAAAGATGGGTTCTACCATCTTCTTATCCAGTCACGTCTTAAGTGATGTGCAAAAAGTTTGTGATACGGTATCTTTCATTAAAGACGGGTCTGTTATATTAACTGAAGATATCGACACTTTAAAGGAACAAGAACATAAAAAAGTTACCATCAATCCTATTATTCCTCTATATTTAGAAGGCATTGAAAATATTAAAGTAAATAACGTTTCGATGGAGTTTGAATATCACGGGGATATTAACATCTTATTAAGTGAACTAAAAACCCACAAGCTTAAAGATTTAACCATTAGAGATGTTACTTTAGAAGAATTATTCATGAAATACTATGAGGACAACAATCATGCTTAATACACTCTTAAAAATGGAATTTAAACGGTCCTATAAAAGCTTTTTAATTTGGACTTCGATAATGGTTGCTTCACTTATTATATTTACTCTAATCTACCCTTTATACAAAGACATATTTGATAACTTTCCCCCTGAAATGATGGCTATCTTAGAAGGGTTTGGCGGCATACCAGAAAATATATTAGAGTACTTTGCGATTGAAAGTGCCTCAATGTATCTATTTATTGGGCCTATATACGCCAGTATGATTGGCTTTAATTTAGTATCGGTATTCGAAAGAGAAAAAAGTGCGGAAATACTTTACACCACAAACGTCCCTAAAAAACACTTCTATATTAGTAAAGTGATCGTCTTATTTGTTTTAATCACAGCTTTTTCACTTTTAAACTATTTGGGATCTTTAATTACCATGATTATTTATGACCCCAATGTTGATATCGGGATATTATCCTTGTATTTCTTGATGATGAATATAAGTTTTCTCGTGATTTCTATTATTTCATTTACAACCGCATTATTATTAAAACCCGGTTCAAACCCTTTAATCTCTATGACTTTACCAATCATCTTCATCTTAATCCAGTTTATTAGTAAACTGACAAACAATGACTTCTTAACTAACCTTCAATACTTGACCCCCTTGGCATTCTCTGATGCCACCGCAATCATTCAAACGCGAGCGGATATCCAGTGGTTAAATTTAGGTATTTATGGGGTTCTTGCCTTAGTTTTACTTTGCTATAACTATTTTAAATATCAAAAACGTGTTTCAATATAACAATAGAGGTAATTAAATGACGAAACTTATTGGACTCAGTCCTAGATTGGTAACTGTAGAAAACGTAGAAAAACAATTTGTCAATACACGCTACTTAAATCCACTTATCAATAGAGGATTTAATACACTGATGTTAACCCTTGAAAATCCTGATATTGAAAGTATTTTAAAGCTTTGTGATGGGTTTATCATTACTGGAGGTACGGATGTAGATCCAATAACCTATCATGAAGAAAATAACGGATTATCCACAGGAATTGATAAACGTTTAGATGCTATTGATAGACAAATCATTGAGCATTCAGTTAAATATAAAAAACCCCTCTTAGGTATCTGCCGAGGCCACCAATCAATCAATGTCTTTTTAGGGGGTTCTTTACATCAAGACTTGGGAGATTTAAATCAAAATCATCAACGGATTAAAGAAAACCATAACGTATTCATAACCAAAAATTCATTCATTGATTTACCAAGTCTAATTCGGGTGAATAGTTATCACCATCAAGCCATTAAGGATTTAGCTTTAAGTTTAGAAATAATTGGTCGAAATGAGGACGCTACCATTGAGATGGTAGCCCATAAAACTTTACCCTTATTCGCTGTTCAGTGGCACCCTGAAATTAATAGTAATTCAGATATTTCAACCATTATATTCGACAAATTCAGGGCCTTATTTAAGTAAAAAACCGACCTTTTGGGTCGGTTTTACTGTATTAAAATACCGTTGTTCCGTAGAAGTTATCTGAAAACTTAGGTGATAAATACGGTTCTTTGGTTAACTCAAACTCTAAGAAATCTAATTCTTTAATTTCTTTCTTATCGTATAAGTTAATTAAGATTAACATATTGGTCACGCGACTTCTAAATACTTCTAATCTAGATTCTAATACCTCTAAACCATAAATTTTATTATGACTTAGCCATGTAATTCTAATCCAGTTAATTAATTGATCGTTTCTTTCTTTAAACTCCATTAATAAGCTTTCGAGTGGTTTTAGTAGTTTTCCATTTTGATAGTAATCTAATAAATCTCTTCTGATTTGAAGCTTTAATTTTAAGATGTGAGCAAGTTGAAGGACATAGCCTTCGATCTTATTTTCTTCTAACTTGTTAATGAAACGCTTAAAGTTTTCTATTATTGGATCAATGGATTTATAATCAAAACCAAAACGATCATTCATATAAATTCCTAAGATTAAATCGTCCCATAATAGGTTAATCGGAAGAACCCCTAGATTATTAAACTCTGATACCAATACACTATTATCATAATTTTTTTTAGTAATG
>CAYJBF010000113.1:0-3268 GCA_964368415.1 uncultured Acholeplasmataceae bacterium
ATGTTAAATACAGTAATGCAACCTATCATGAAACAAAAATTCCATACATAGAAGCAACCACTTCTAATGGAAATGTTAGAATAAATTTTCTTCCATAAAGTTTAAATAAGCACCACTAAGGCTGTGGTGCTTTTCTTTATAAGATAAATAAAAGATTAGAGAATAATTGGACTAATTTTTCCTTATAATCAATTTTATTATGGGTTGTTTATGTTATAATAATCATACGGTGATAATATGATAACTGATACAATTTGTGCCATCTCCACAGCGTATGGTACGGCTGGGATTTCTGTAATAAGAGTAAGCGGAGATGAAGCCATCGAAAAAGTAAATCAAATATTTAAAGGTAGAAATCTTTTAAAAGTTGACTCTCACACCATTCATTATGGTCATATTATTGGTAGTGATAATAAAGAAATTGATGAGGTAATGGTTGCGGTATTAAGAAACCCAAGAAGTTTCACCACAGAAAACATGGTAGAAATTTCTACCCATGGTGGTATTTTAGTAACCCAAAAAGTATTAAAAAGATTACTAAGTGTTGGGGTAAGATTAGCCAATCCTGGTGAATTTACTGAAAGAGCGTTTGTGAATGGTAGAATTGACCTAGCGGAGAGTGAAGCCGTAATGGATTTAATTAATGCGAAAAACGATAATGCGATGAAGTTAGCGTTAAACGCATTAAAAGGAGAAACCTCTAAACTCATCAATGATTTAAGAGAGAAACTCTTAAATATTATTGCGGTAATTGAGGTAAATATTGATTATCCAGAATATGATGATACAGTAGAGATGACCAATTCATTGGTTAAACCGGAAGTAGATAATTTTATTAAAGAACTAGATGAAATCTTAAGAGGTTCAAATAAAGGAAGACTTTTAAAAGAGGGTGTTTCAACCGCTATTATTGGTAAACCGAACGTTGGTAAGAGTAGCTTGTTAAACGCTCTTCTAGACGAAGAAAGAGCTATTGTAACGGATATTGCAGGTACCACAAGAGACACAGTTGAAGCGTCTATTAATATTGGTGGAATTACATTAAACTTAATTGATACAGCAGGGATTAGAGAAACCTCTGATGTTGTAGAAAAAATTGGGATTGAAAGAAGTAAGAAAGCCATTAATCAAGCTGAACTTGTCATATTGGTACTTGATATGAGTGAATCATTATCAAATGAAGATCAAACCTTACTAGACTTAACAAAGAATAAACGAAGAATCCTGGTTGGAAATAAAAAAGACTTAGGCAATAAGTTAAACAGGAAAGACATTATTCCTTTAAGTGCACTCACTAAAGATAATTTAGGTGCCTTAGAAAACCAGATTATTACTATTTTACAATTAGAAGATATTGGGGAAGATTTTAATTATATATCTTCAGTTAGACACATTCAAAAATTAGAAGAAGCCAAAGAATTATTACACCAAGTATTGGTTGCGATAGAACAAGGTTTACCAATTGATATGGTAGAGATTGATATTAAGAATGCTTGGCAAACACTTGGTGAAATTACTGGAGACTATCATCCTGAAGATTTAATTGATGAATTATTCTCTAAATTCTGTTTGGGTAAGTGAAACTCATACCTATATATGATATAATTAACAAGACATGCTAAAGGAGGTAACTAAATGGCTTATCAAGCACTCTATAGAACGTATAGACCGAAAAATTTTAATGAAGTTGTAGGGCAAGATGTGATTGTAAAAACACTTCAAAATGCCTTATTAAACAATAAGATAGCCCATGCTTACCTATTTAGTGGACCACGCGGTACAGGTAAAACAAGTATCGCAAAAATACTGGCTAAAGCGGTTAATTGTGAAAAAACACCAACTGATAACCCTTGTGGCGTTTGTCCAACTTGTATGGCAATTCAAGACGGTAGTATTTCAGATGTGGTTGAGATTGACGCTGCTAGTAACAATGGCGTTAACGAAATTCGTGAACTTAGGGATAAGGTGAAGTATTTGCCTTCACTAGGTAAATATAAAGTTTATATCATAGACGAAGTTCATATGTTAACCTCACAAGCCTTTAATGCCCTATTAAAGACACTAGAAGAACCCCCTCAACACGTGATATTTATTCTTGCGACAACAGAACCAAACAAAGTACCTTTAACCATTCTATCTAGATGTCAAAGGTTTGACTTTAGAGGGATTTCTAGAAAAGATATTATTAGAAAACTAGAAGAAATTAAAACCGTTGAATCCATCCAAATTACGAATGAAGCCATTAGTGAAATTAGTAGACTTGCTGAGGGTGGATTAAGAGATGCGATTAGTTTATTTGACCAGGCTGTAGCGTTTAGTGATGGTGAAATTAAACTAGATGATGTTTATAAAGTAAGTGGTAGTGTCTCTAAAGATAACCTAATACACTTATTAACATTTATATTAGAAAAGAAAGCCAGTGAAGCTTTAAACCTCTTAAATGACATTATTGAAGATGGTAAAGAAATTCCTAAAGTAGTTAGTGATTTAATTATGTTATTGCGTGATATCTTAGTGGAAAAAAATGTATTATTTGACGTAGAAAGAAGCACACTTTATTTAGAAGAGTTCTCGAAGAAGTTTAGCAACGATAAGATTTATTTTTACTTAGATATTTTAAATAATACACAAAATGATATTAAATGGACCAATCAAAAAAGAGCCTATTTAGAACTTGCGATTATTAAAATGATTGATCATGAACAATTAAGACAAATTGATACAACCGAACAAATCAGTATGCTGATGCAGAAAGTGAATGCACTTGAAATTCAAATCAATAAGTTAAAGACTGAACCGGTTAGATCCATTACTCAAACCAAAGAAACCAAACCAGTTGATGGACCAGTTATTGAGACCATTCAAGTGGATGATACATTATATAAAAAAGAAATCACCGTTCAAGATATTAAAGAGATTTTAATGAACGGAGATGTTAAAAAGAAAACAAAACTGATTAACAATTGGGAGAATTTATTGAATATTAAAGAACCCCACCTACAAACAGTTGCTGGATATCTTCATGAAGGCAAATTAGTGGCGTGTAGTAAAGATAGTTTCTTATTAATTTATCCAGATAAAACAACCTGTTTAATGATGTTAAAAGAAGAATATAAGAAATTAGCCCTAGAAGTCATTAATTCTAAAGACCATATCATCGATAACTATATTTGTTTAGATGAAGAAGCTTGGTTATTCTTATTTAATTCATTTAAAGAACAATGGGCTAGTGGAAATAGAAATCCAGATTTACCAAAACTACAATTAG
>CAYJBF010000114.1:0-3148 GCA_964368415.1 uncultured Acholeplasmataceae bacterium
AAATATATGTTACCTTCATTAATAGTTTCTCCTTCAATATGGACTAAAACAGGCATATTAGGTAAGAAATTATCTCCTAGTTGTTCTTTAATTTGTGGGTACTTAGTGTAATTTAAGACAAAGAATGTATACGTTCTACCTTCTTTTAATGCTTTTTCTTGAATTGAGCTTTCTAACTCAGCACATGTAGTACACGCATCATAATCTTCATTGTAAACAAACACATAGACATCATGTTTAATTTCGACATTTAATTCTTCAAGTGCCTTCTTATCATCGCTTAATAAAGCTTGATACTGATCGAATTTAATGTGGGTTAGGTCTTCATATCGAGTAACAGTTTGCTCGTTATTTAAATTATTAAACATAAAATATATTCCAACACTTAAACCAACTACTAAGATAAGACAGAGTGTTGCCCAGATAATCGATTTAGATTTAGATTTTTGTTGTTGTTTTAATGTTGTTTTTTTACCATTATTTGTTTTTGGTTGGTTTTTAATTTTAGACATGTATTCTTCTCCTTAGATTCTTATTAATTATACATAATTTATCGATATTATACAAGTTTATTATGTCTCTAAGAACGCTCTTTGATTTGTTCGACAATTTCTAAAGCAAGTTCTTTAATTTTTACAAGTCTATGATTAATGCCACTCTTACTCATTTTTTCTCCAGTTTTTTCTTCATAAGCTAATGCAAGCTCATTTAAACTACTGTTTGGATTATCTTCTCTAAGTAATATTATCTCTCTTGTTTTAACGTCTAATGTATTAATATCTTTGTATTGCTTAATAAGCCTTATTTGTAAAAGTTGATTTTGTGCCGCATCTAATGTCTTCTTTTCATTAGCAATTTCACAGTTAATTACACGGTTAATTGAATTATTGAAATCTCTTTGAATTCTTAAATCCTCATACTTAAAAACGGAATCATAAGCCCCAATGACTTTTAAAAACTCACTAATGGCTTCAGCTTCTTTAATATAGATAATTAACCCGTTTCTTCTAACCGTGATTTTAGCATTTAATTCAAAGTGATTCATTAGTCTTTGAACATAGATTGCTTCATTCTTACTTTTGGTAAATATTTCTAAATGATAATTAGGTTTGATGGGATCGTTCACAGAACCACTTGCCAAAAAAGCCCCTCTTAAATAGGCTTGTTTTTCCTCATTAGATGCCGTTAACAAATCATAATTATAGGTATTATTGTCAAGCAAACTATGTTCGTTCGCTATTTGTTTTGCCTTTGATTTAACTAAAACCAACATGTTGATTTTCTTTAGATTTGAACCTTCCTTTTTAAAAAGTTCAACATCCGCATCATATAAATCTTTAATTAAACTAACAAACCTTCTAGTAATAGCAATATTAGAGGAGGTAAATTGTATAAATAAACCTTCCTTGTTGTAAATTAATTCGCTAGATAAATGCAAAAGAGCCGATAACTCGGATAACTTTAACGATTTAACGGTATCTAGTCTTGCTAATTCTTCTTTTACACTTCTCGCAAATGTCATTTTATTCCCACGTTTCTAAGTACTTTAATACGTTTTGTGTCGCAATTGCACCATCACTGGTTGCAGTTACAACTTGTCTTATTTGTTTAGATCTAACATCACCAGCTGCGTAGATTCCATAGAGTTTAGTTTCCATAAATTCATTGGTATCAATATAACCGTACTGATTTAAAATACCTAAACTTCTAAAAGCTTCTGTAGATGGTTTTAAACCGATATACTCAAATACACCTTTAACGAATACATCTGTTTCCTTACCATCATTATTAACAATCTTAACCCCTTTTAAGGTTTCATCGTCATGAATTAAAAACTCTTTAACCACTGAATTATAGTGGACAGTTACATTGTCCTTTTTTAGTAATTGTTGAACTGATTTAGAATCTGCCGTTAACGTTTCTAAGTTTTGAACGACCGTTACACTTTTGGCTAAAGTCGCCAAATAGGTAGCTTCTTCAACCGCAGAATTACCCCCACCGACCACAAGGATATCTTCATCTTTATAAATGGGGCCATCACAAATTGCGCACCAACTAATCCCACGACTGGATAAAGCCTCTTCATGCTTTAATCCGAGTTTTCTTGGGTTAGCGCCAGTGGCAATAATAATGGCTTTGGTTTTAAGTGTTGAACTGTTTAATATAACTTCTTTAATCTTACCCTGTTTAATTTCTTTAACTTCATCAAACAAATATTCTACACCCAGTGCCATCCCATGATTAAACATCGCTAATGACAAATCACCTCCAGGTAGTTTTTCAAACCCTGGATAGTTTTCTATTTCCGATGTGTTAACCATTTGACCACCTGGAGCTCCACGTTCAATCACCGCAACTTTAAGATTTGCTCTTTTTGCGTAAATACCAGCTGTAATACCAGCTGGCCCTGCGCCAATAATAATTAAATCATACATAATTTAACACCGCCAATAAATCGTTTATTATAACGTTTGGATTAGACTCTTTTAATAATTCTAAATGCCAAGAATAACCAACACCAATGGTTAACATATTGGCATTTTTCCCAGCTTTAATATCATTGGGATGGTCCCCAATATAAACTGCCTTTTTACCTTCTAATGAACGCAATGCTTTATTCAATGCTTCTGGGTCTGGCTTATGATTAACAACATCATCCATCCCCACAATCACATCTACATAATCAAGCAAACCCGATATTAACAAGCCTTGTTTGACAACCTCATGCATTTTAGATGAGGCAATCCCTATTTTATAACCTTTCACTTTTAGTGTTTTTAATAGGACTAAAGCATTAGGAAAAGGCTTAATAGACTTATCATGGTTAATCTTATTATAGTGTTTATATAATCTAACTAAATCTTCAACTTTGTCTAAATCGGATTCATATTTTGAGAAAGACTGCCATAAGGTGGGACCAATAAAACTAACATATTCAGTTTCGCTTACCTTTAGGTCTGGGTACTCTTTTTCAAATACTTGTTTGAATGAATCAATAATGAGTTGATTAGAATCAATTAATGTTCCATCTAAATCAAATAAAATTGTATCAATCATTTTTTCTTAACGTTTAGTTTAGCGGCTTTTTCTTTCGCTACAATTGGTTCATTTTCCCTAACCACATCTAAATAATAAGGGATATCTCTAT
>CAYJBF010000115.1:0-3115 GCA_964368415.1 uncultured Acholeplasmataceae bacterium
TAAATTTATGTAAGTTAAAGGATTCAAATCACTCTTAGTTGAGTGATTTTTTATATAGGGTTTATATTTCATGTTAAATCAAACAAATATCGTTAAATAAGATATGAATATGATAAAATGAAAGTAATATATTGAAAAATGATAGGGGGAAATAACTTATGAGAAGAACACGTTACGAGTATTATTTTAAGGCAATTATTTGTTTCATATTTGGAATAATTTTTACTGTGATACTTCCAATCATGAAGCCTGATTTTTTTATTAGAGTTGGTATCTCTTTAGGAATGGGAATTGGGATTGGTATACTTTTCTTCGTGGTTGCTCTAATTAATTATGGTATTGCTAGAAAAGATGCATCCGATGAAAAGGCTAAAGATGATAGAATTAAAGAACTTGAAAAAGAAGTTGACAAGTTAAAAGATTATGAAATGAAGGATTTTAAGTAATTTGATTACTTTAATATTTCGGAGGAACAGGCATGGTAAATGAGACAACAAAGACATTTAGTGCGCTCGAATTATGGAGTTTGAAAGATGACAAAGTTACCTCGAACCTAACAATAAATAATGAAAATAGTCTTTCAATAATTTCTCAAAGTCAGGAAGCAATTTATCAAAGTGTCCCAGTTGAACTAAAAAGATTTAAGGAACTTGTCTTATCTTGGAATGTCAAACAGCTTGGTACAAGTGAACTAACTTATTACGTAGCACTTGGTGATGGATTTAAGTTCGGTCATTTTCATGTGATGGGGATATTTGAAGAAGACAATAGCCGTTCCATGAATTCAGTAAACGATAATTTTGCGAGTGTTTCAATTGATACATTAATTAATAAAAATAACCTCAATAACAGATATATCGTATTAAAAGTATCTATCATACCTAATAACAATGCTTCTTTATTACTTGAAAACATTAGTATAACTAGTAAACCAATTGATAGTAATTTGATAGTGGATGAATCCAAAATGATTAGCAAACGTCTAGAGGTTAAATCACTTCAACAAATGAGTGTAGCTAATATCGGTAGTGTGATTTGTTCACCGACATCAGTCGCAATGGTGTTAAATTATTACGGTTATCATTTTAGTCAGACTCAAGTGGCGAAGAAAGTTTTTGATCACAACAAGCATATTTATGGGAATTGGTCATTTAATGCCAGTTATGCGGGGAGTTTAGGAAAACTAAACGGAAGAGTCGAGTATATTAATGATTTCAATCAATTGATTCACTATATTAATAATGATATACCAGTGGTTCTATCTGTTAAAACCACTTCAAAAGAACAATTAACAGGAACGTTGATGGCTTATCCTTCGGGACATCTAGTTGTCTTAATAGGGTTTGAACAACTTGATGGTAACTGGTTCGGAATTGTGAATGATCCGGCAGAAAGAGAAGATGCTAAAGTAGAAAGAAAGTATTTATTATCTGAACTACTTGATGTGTGGAGTCAATATGCTTACATTATTGTTCCGAAGAACTATAAATTTCAATAATTCTGTGATATGAATCACTTAGGAAAGAGAATTGTTTATTAATAGAGGATAAAAAAGCCAAGTCTAGTTTAGACCTGGCTTTTTTCTTTAGGAAGATTCTTTTGTTAGTAATTTATTGATTCATCAGTAATGATGTGTTCAATCGTAAATTTAAATGATGATGTTCCGTCCCAGTCTGCAAAAGTAGGTAATTCTACAGTATAGTTGCTGACTTTAAATTCTTTTCCATCCACACGTTCAAACTTTTGGAAGTGAGGTGTTGAAGCCCCCGTTTTGAATAAAACATAGCCACCAATAATGGAAATGTTGGCGTTACTGATTTCTTTTTGGTAAGTAAAAGTAGTATCAGTAATAGTAGTCATTTGTGAATCGCGCCATGAATTACCAAAGGTTACCCCGTATAACCCCATCATTAGGGTTTCTCCCTCAGGTACATTGATTTTTGGCGCGACCACATTGACTATTAAAGATGCTCGTATTTCCCAGCTCAAAACAGTATGTTCGATGGTGGTCCCCTCTCCACCATTGATTGCGTAAGTAGTTCCACTTAACGTAGAACCATCAAGATTGTTTTCAAATATTTGAATCCCATCATTGCCAGCTAAATAGTATAATACTCTAAAAACGAGTTTACTGTTTGGTTTAGTAACGAATTTAGCTTGATAATGTGTGTCTGTTACTTTTTCTAATAGATGGCTATTGGAAAGTGTCCCTGTATAAGCATAGAGTTTTGCTTCAGGTTTATTTAAAAATTCAAAGTAAGTGGTTGTTTTTTCGGGTAAGTATACATTTAATGTAACTTCCTCTTCATCAACGACATAGTTACCAGGTGTTTCACTATCTAACCAATTAAGTGCTTCAGGAAATCTTTGTCTCCAGGCGGCTTCATTATGGCCATGCCCTGTTTCAATTCGAGTATAGATTAATTCTTTTGGATAACCAACCTTGAATAATTTATCAGAAACCGGATCAATATAAGCGTAAAGCGATTCTTCGGTACCGGCATCTAAATAAATTCTAGGCAAATCTTGGTCAACGTCAAGACTTTCAATAAATGCATCTCTAGCAATATCGCTGTTCACTTGGAAAGAAGAAGAGAAAGCCCCAATCATTCCAAATACTTCTGGGTATTTTAATCCCAGATAGAAACTAATTAATCCACCCATTGAACTTCCGGCAATCATGGTTGAGTTAGCATCAGTTAAGGTATTATAATTATAATCGATAAATGGTTTTAATGTATTGACGATAAACTCACCATATTTATCCCCATCGGCATTTGGTTTATCTTGCCAATTTGGTGTATACTCATTCATTCTATTTGGGGTATTATCTATTCCCACAACAATATAACCGGTTTGACTTTGAGAAGTTATTAACGCTTCTATAGTTTCGTCAATTTCCCATTCACCTGCAAAAGAGGTTGTTGAATCAAATAAATTTTGTCCGTCGTGCATATAAATAACTTTATATCTTGTTTCCGTATCATGAGCATCATAAGTAGATGGTGTCCAAACTCGTATTGTTCGTGTGTCCACTAACTCAGGAACATTGAACCCTGTAATTAATTCAAGGTTACCGACAACAGTTGATTTAGTAACAACGTTCGGATCAGCA
>CAYJBF010000116.1:0-3107 GCA_964368415.1 uncultured Acholeplasmataceae bacterium
AAAACAAATTGCTGATGGTGGTCCAGTCACTGTGACACACCCAGAAATCACCAGATATTTTATGACAATTCCTGAGGCAGTTGGGTTAATCTTACAATGTGCAGTTTACGCTAATGGGGGAGAAATATTCATTTTAGATATGGGTGAACCAGTTAAGATTGTTGATTTAGCGAAAAAGATGATTAAACTTGCTGGGTATGAACCAAATGTAGACATTAATATTGAATTTACCGGACTTAGACCTGGTGAAAAACTTTATGAAGAGTTGTTGGTTAATGGAAATTCTGATGACCATGTACAAACAGAAAATCATAAAATATTTATTGAAAAACAACGTCCTGTAGAGTCAAAAGAACTAGAATATGAAACCGTAATGGGTACTTTAGATGCGATGAATAATGAAGAGGTAAAAGACTTTATTAAATCGGTAATTAAGACCTACAAACCCGAAAAGCAAAATTAATTGTAAAAAATGTCCTGAAATGGACATTTTCTATTCAAAGGAATGCTGTTATCATATTATTTGAAAGTAAAGAGTGAATAGAGTATACTCTCTATGTAAAAGAGGTGCATAGTATGGATGATACAACAAAATTAGTTCATGAACTGATTGATAAGGTAAGGCCTTATTTAAGAAGTGATGGTGGCGATATCGAAATAGTGTCTGTTGAAGACGGTATAGTTTACGTGAAGATGTTAGGCGCGTGTGACGGTTGTGGTTTAATTGACGTTACCTTAAGACAAGGTATTGAAACCATGTTACTAGAAAATGTACCTGGCGTTATTGCGGTTATTCAAGTATAAAACAATAAAAAAAAACACCAATTAGAAGTTCTAACTGGTGTTTTTTTGAATTAATATCTAGTTAAACGGTTGTAAATCTTTTTGCTGTTTTCAATACGAAGCGATCCACAACTCTTATTATAGAACGGTTGAACTTCTTCACTAACAGCACCGATGATACCATAAGCGTAACCATCATTTTTCATGGCTTCTAAACAGTGCAGTAATAAAGCTCTTCCGATACCTTTGCCTTGGTGATCTTTAGAAACACCTGTAGGACCAAACATACCTTTCCCGGTTGCATCATAACACGCAAACCCAATTACCTCTTTATTTTCAACAGCAATAAAACAGGTAGGGTGAGCTTTGTATAAACCTGCTTTAGATTCACTTACCCAGCCAGCGCTAAAGTTTTCGCCAATGAACTTTAAGACTAAATCACTGTCTGGTGATAAAGTTCTTTTAATGGTGACGCCACATTCTTTTTTAGTATAATCGACCGCGTATAAATCAACTAATAAATCATGACTTGCCATCTTAATACCCCCTTCAATTACTTAGATTATACCATGCATATCTTGAAAGTTACATTCAAATAGTGATAATTTTTTATGTTAGAAGTAAATGAAAGTGTTATAATAATGTGAGGTGTTAATTATGTTTAAAAAATGTGATACCATCATTGTTGAAGTTACTGCCCTAACATCTTATGGGGTGTTTGTAAAAGTAGATGATTATACAGGTTTAATTCATATCTCTGAAATATCGGATAAGTATGTTAAAGATATTAATTCTTTCGCACTTATAGGGGATAAAGTAAAGGTATATGTTTTAGATGTGAATGAAGAAAATAAACAATTAAAGTTGTCTTATAAAAGATGTAAATCAGGAAAGAAAATTATTATTCCTGAATTAGAAATTGGATTTAAAACATTAGAAGATAAGTTACCTGAATGGATTAATGAAGCTTCAAAAAAATAAGTTAGGAGAACATAGATATGATAAAAGTAGTAGACAAGTATGTTAAAGGATTTATTGAAAAGAAAACCGTTAAAAAGAGTCAAATTGAAGCCATTCACCAAATGATTGAAGAAAAAACGGGGCTCGGTAGTGAATTTACTGGGTGGGTGAATCAACCAATAAAAATTGATCAAAAAGAATACCAAAGAATATTTAAAGCTGCTAAGAAAATCCAAAAACAATCGGATATATTATTAGTGATTGGGATTGGGGGCTCCTATTTAGGAACTAAAGCTGCTTTAGAAATGTTAAGAGACCCATTTAATAATGAAGGTGTTGAAATTATCTTTGCTGGACACCAAATTAGTGCAGCTTATACCAATAGCCTAGTTAAATACTTAGAAAATAAACGTTTTAGTATTAACGTTATTTCTAAATCAGGCACAACCACTGAACCAGCAATTGCATTTAGAATATTTAAAGATTTACTTTATAAAAAGTTTGAAGATGCCGCTGAAAGAATTTACGTAACAACCGATAAAGAAAAAGGAGCCCTTAAAACATTAGCTGATGAAATGGGCTATGATACCTATGTGGTACCAAGTGATATTGGTGGTAGATTCAGTGTACTAAGTGCAGTCGGTTTATTACCAATTAAGGCGGCCGGGATTGATACTGACTTTATTTTAGAGGGCGCTGTAGATGCGTATCATGATTTACAAGACGTGAATAATGAGGCGTATAAATATGCAGCATTAAGATATGAACTTTACAAACAAGGCAAAGACATTGAACTATTGGTCAATTATGAACCACAATTAATCTACTTAAGTGAATGGTGGAAACAACTCTTTGGTGAATCTGAAGGTAAAGACCATAAAGGCTTATTTGTTGGAAGTGCAGCATTTTCAACCGACCTACATTCTTTAGGTCAATTAATCCAAGATGGGCAACGCAACCTATTTGAAACGGTTATTAAAGTAAAAGAAACGAAACAAGACCAAACTATTCCTTATGATGAATCGGATTTAGACGGGTTAAACTATTTAGCTGGTAAGTCAATGCAATACGTTAATGATAAAGCATTCTTAGGAACACTGGTTGCCCACACAGATGGTGGGGTCCCAAACATCGTAATTGAGATTGATACCATCGATGCGTATCACTTTGGATATTTAGTATATTTCTTCTTTAAAGCCTGTGCAATGAGTGCCTATTTACTTGGCGTTAATCCATTTAATCAACCAGGGGTTGAGTCGTATAAAAAGAATATGTTTGCCTTATTAGGTAAAGACGGTTATCAAGAATTAAAAGAAGAAATCGAAGCAAAACTTCAAAAGGGTGTGTAATACACACCTTTTTTT
>CAYJBF010000117.1:0-3098 GCA_964368415.1 uncultured Acholeplasmataceae bacterium
TGATTAAAACTATTTTTATAATGATTAAACCTATTTTGATATGTTATAATTAGATAATAGGAGAGATAATATGAAAATTTTAGTATCGGGTGGCTTAGGGTTTATTGGTTCACATACAGTTGTTGAACTATGTAATGAAGGACATGAAGTTGTCATTGTTGATAACCTTTCAAATAGCCAAATTAGAACACTCAATTTATTAGAAAAAATGACTGGAAAAACCATTCCATTTTATATGATGGATTGTGCGGATCTAGATAAAATTGAAGTGATTTTTAAAACACATCAATTTGACGGGATTATTCACTTTGCAGGGTATAAAGCTGTTGGTGAATCAGTTAGTAAACCACTAGATTATTACTATAATAACTTAGTATCAACCATTCAATTGTCTAGGTTGGCGGTTAAATATAATGTACCTAAGTTCATCTTTTCTTCTAGTGCGACAGTTTATGGGGATCAAGAATCTCCATTTACTGAAAAAATGCCAAAAGGCATTACCACAAATCCTTATGGGGAATCTAAATCCATGAATGAAAGAATCTTAATGGATGCGAGTCATGCCCACAAAGGTTTTAATGTGGTATTATTAAGATACTTTAATCCAATTGGAGCACACCCTAGTGGTTTAATTGGTGAGTTACCTCAAGGGATTCCAAATAACTTAATGCCCTATATTACTCAAACCGCTAAAGGTATTAGAGAAAAGCTTTATGTCTTTGGAAATGATTATGACACTGTGGATGGCACAGGCGTTAGAGACTATATTCACGTGGTGGATTTAGCTAAAGGACACGTTGCGGCCCTTAACTATTATCATGATGGGGTTGACACCTTTAATTTGGGAACTGGAAAAGGGACAAGTGTATTAGAAATAATCCATGCTTTTGAAAAAGTGAATGGAATCAAATTGAATTATGTCATAACTGATAGACGTCCTGGAGATATTGCAACCAGTTTCGCAGATGCTTCTAAAGCCAAAAAACTATTAGGTTGGGAAGCCAAGCTTACAGTAGAAGATATGGTTAGAGATGCGTGGAACTTTGAGAAAAAACTCTAATGAAAAATATAAAATATGTACCTGATTATAACAATAGTATCTTAAATATCTCAGCGAGCATTTTAACCTATTATGGGGTTAAAACAAAAATACCCACATTAGATATTTTGGATAAAGTGTTAGAAAAAGATTATAAACATGTCATACTCATGGTGCTGGATGGTATGGGGATAAATATCATCAAAGAAAATTTATTAGAAACTGCCAAACTAAGACAAAATATCAAATCCGTTTTAACCAGTGTATTTCCACCTACTACCGTAGCCGCCACCACTTCAATGGTGTCGGGGTTACCACCAATTAGTAGTGGTCATTTTGGGTGGACTCAATATAATAAGATAGATGATTCTATCACGGTTGTTTTTACAAACAGTGATTACTATAACCCAGAAAAAGTATTAACTCACCAACTTCAAAAAGAATCATTACCCTATAGGGATTTGGTTGAACAAATAAGTGAAGTTGATTCTAAAATACATTTAGAACTGGTCTTTCCATCTTTTAAGCCAAACGGACACGAAACCTTTGACAGTGCTTTAGATAGATTATTAATGATTACTAAAGGCGTAAAATCTTTTAGTTATTGCTACTGGACAGAACCAGATTCAACCATTCATGAACACGGCGTAACGGGGCTTAAAACCAAACAAATACTAAATGATTTAAATCTATCATACGAACGTTTCTTAAACGAAATAGATGATGATGTATTGGTTATAACCACAGCTGACCACGGTTTAATTGATGTGAAGCCTATACCGATTTATGATTATCCGGACTTTTTAGATACACTAGAAAAAATGCCTTCTATGGAACCAAGAGCGACTAGTTTCTTTGTAAAGAAAGATCAACGTGACTTATTCGAAAAACTCTTTAACCAGTACTTCAGTGAGTATTTTGTTTTACTAACAAAAGAAGAAATCTTAAAGTCTAATTTATTTGGATATGGTCAAGCACATCCATTGGTCGATGATTTTATTGGTGATTATGTTAGTATCGCTAATAAAGAATATATGTTTCAATTTTTAAAGACGACACCGTTTAAAGCCCATCATGCTGGGTTAACAAAAGAAGAATTAGAAGTGCCATTTATTTTAAATAAGGATTAAGTTTGTGGTATAATATGTAGTGAAAGTAGGGGATTTAATGTCATTCCAAGAACAAAGAAGATTAGTAGGAGAAAAAGTTCTAGTTAAAAATGAAAAAACGTTAGGTGTTATTACTAGGGTAGATGAAGAAAGAGCCTTAGTTTATGTTCAATTTAAACGTATGCGTGAAGTTGGATATCCTTACCCTGAAGCATTTGAACAAGGGTATTTATCTATCAAAGCATCTAAAAAATAACCTTTTTTGGGTTATTTTTTTAAATATGTCCTATGATTGATATCTATATTACTGAAACACTAAATAACGGTAGCGATTATTTAAATCTTCTTTCTCAAGAATCAACAAATAGAATTAGTGCATATTCCTCTAAAAAATCACAAGCTCAAATGGTTACCGGCGATTTATTACTTAAGACCGCTTTAAAAAAAGAAGGGTTTCAAAACATTAAAGTCGTTTATACACCAAAATTGATGTTAGAAGGAAATCCTTGTTATATTTCTAAGAGTCATAGTTTTAATTATGTGATGGTTGTCATTGCCAATGAAAATATCGGCTGTGACATTGAATTAATTAGATCAGTTGATATTAAAAAAAGAGTTCTTTCAGATAGTGAATTAGATAAACTGAATGAAATGGAAAACAAAGAAGTAGGGTTTATGCGGTATTGGACAGCTAAAGAAGCTTACATAAAATACCATGGGGGATTAATTAAGCCGTATAAAGATATCGAGTTTAAAATAGCCCATCAAGAGGCTTCTATTTGGTATGGGACCATAGACGATTTATATTGTTACCAAATGGCATTTAATGGTTATGTTATTTCAACCATTACCAAATCTGTTAAACATATAAATTTTAATTATATAACCAAAGAAGAATTAATAAAATAAAAGGGGATCTCGTATGAAATTCATAAAAATTATTACTATAT
>CAYJBF010000118.1:0-3084 GCA_964368415.1 uncultured Acholeplasmataceae bacterium
GATTTTTACATTTTGTTCAAGCGATTATGATGTTTTTCTTGGCCACCACAGTCATCCAAAAAATAGGTGAATTCAAGCCAGAAATTGTCCAGTATTATTTAACGTATAATCCTTTAACACAATCACTTGAGGTTGTCTCTAAACCATTATTTACTTTGCCGTTTGGGATACTTGTGGCAATGTTTCTACTGATTTCTGCAATTGCTCATGCCTTAATATCGATACCCAATAAAACATTTAGCATCTATGAAAAAGATCTCCAAAAAGGGATTAACCGTTTTAGATGGTATGAGTATGCCTTAAGTAGTTCAATTATGATTGTATTAATTGGTACTTTATTTGGCGTTAAGGATATTGGTTCACTTATCTTAATATTTGTGGTCAATGCGTTAATGAATATTTTTGGGTTAGTAATGGAACAAATCAATATTACTAAGGGTGAAAAAACCAAATGGGCCCCTTTTATATGGGGAAGTGTCGCTGGAATAACACCATGGATTATTATCATGATATATATGTTAGGAGCATCTGATTTAAGTAGAACACCTTGGTTTGTTTGGGCAATTGTTGGGACATACTTTGTGGCATTTAATACATTTCCAATTAATATGATATTACAGTATAAAAAAATAGGTAAATGGAAAAATTACCTTTATGGAGAAAGAGTCTATATTATTTTATCTTTAGTAGCAAAATCTATATTGGCATGGCTTGTATTGTTTGGAGCGATGCAACCATAAGACACATAAAAAACACCTGTTGTTTGAAATACACCCCATTTAGTGTAAGCTCATAAATATAAAAAAAATTTAAAAAACACCGCCTCTTATAATTAAAATTGGTGGTGTTTTTCATGTCGTTACATATTAAAAACAAATTAAATTTATTGGTGGTTTTTAGTCTCGTTAGACATGTGAACTACAATTTGATTAAATGGAATTGTAATACCATGCTTATCAAATAATAGTTTCAACTCTCTTGTTAAAGCCCTTCTGATCATGTATTTGTGTTCTTCATGACATTTAGCTGTTACACGTAATACAACGCCTGAATGTTCTAAACGGTCAACCCCACCATAAAACGGTCCTTCAATAATTTCCTTAATATTTTGTTTCATTTCTTCTAAGTTATCTTTGATGACATTTTCAGCTTTTACCAAATCTTCTTCGTAACTAATTGAGATTTCACATATTGAATAAAGTAAGTTAGAAGAAGCATTAATGGTTTGTCTAACATCGCTATTATTAATTATCTTAATATCGCCTACCAAGGATTCTATTTTCATTGTTCTAATGCCAATTTCAGTCACACGACCTCTAAAGTCACCTACTTGAATAAAGTCTCCTACTTTAAATTGTTTTTCAAAGATAATGAATAAGCCAGCTAACATATCTTCAATCAAGCTTTGTGCACCAAAAGATAAAGCCAAACCTAAAATACCAGCACTCGCAAGTAAGGTTGGTGTTTCAACGCCCCATATTGACAAAACAAGGAATATTCCAACAATCATTAATGCATATTTCAACACACTTGTGAATAACTTTCCAAGGGTTTCTGCTCTAGAACCTTTTTTTGTTACCAAAAGCATTAGTAAATAAATGACTTTTGATAGAGCCCATAAAAATACTAGTAGGGCTACTGTTTGAATCATTTGAGGGTATTTGGTTTGTAAGAAACTTACAATGTCAAAAAACTGACCGATTGATTGAGTAGACAGTTCGTAGAGAATCGTTCCCTCAGCAAACATGTATTTCCCAAATACCGCAATAATTAAAAATAGAATAGTAATGCCAGATAAGACGAAAAATAATATTTTCTCGCTTTTGTTTTTACTACCTAAAAAACTAGTATTTGATTCTTTATTAGACTCTTTTACATCTTTATTCATGCTAGACCTCCTGGGATTTATATTTCTCTTGCGTATAATATTTCAGGACCAAACGCCATTTGTCCAGTAACAACAACTTGTATGATGTCGTTTGGCTGAATATTTTCTAATAGTAAACTTGTCACATTATTTTCAAGACTAAAATTAAGAATAGTACCGGACGTATAAAAACTACTACTTATGATGATCACATCAATGGATAACGTGTTTGAAATTAAGTTTGTGTTCGTATTATCGTAATTAAACAGCAACGAGGTTTCGAAAGTTTGTTGGTCAAAGAATGGATCAACCGAAATAACTGGCCCATTTCTTAAAATAGTTTGACTAAATACAATAGGTGAGTTTTCTAGTTCACCGTGTGTAATTTCAAAGTAGAAGCCGATAAAAGTCATGTCAGTGTAATATTCTAAGCGGATAGGGGTAGCATCTAAGGTTTGATGGTAATACTGTTCGTATTGACCACCATAATTGATGCTAATGTTAACATATAGAGGATCGGTTAAATAGGTTTTATTAATATAGTCTAAGAAAAAATCGAAGTATATAAGCGTATTTGTTTCATCTAGACTGGTTTGATAACCATCAACCTTAAAATAGGTATCATAGTAAACATCAAAATATTGAGAAGAGATAACTTCTGGCTGTCCATTTAATACCGTTAGAAGATCAAATCGGTACACTGATTCACTTAAATCGTCTAATACCAACAATGAATCTCTTTCGTAGTTGTATGAAAGAACAAGGATATCCTCTAAAAAGATTTCTAATGTGTAAGTGGAAGTTAAGCCTTGTTTATCAATTACATCATAAGTGATGTTTAAATCACCCATATCCGTATACATATAGGGATAGGCCAATACACGGTCATCAATTAAACTACTTTCATCAAAAATAACTTCAACCCCATTTAATACACCAATAACTTGAACATAGAGTGTGTCAAACGTTCCTTGAATCGGTATATTAATCATTGGTAACATCGATAAATCAAATGTATAAAATTGAGTTTCTGTTTGTTGATCAAATTCCAAAGTGAATTTAAAGAAAAACGCACTATAAGATTTATTAACGTTTGCTTCTAAACTTAAAGATATATAAGAAAACTCACCTTCAGTAAAGTCAAAGACTATAATTGAGATCGTATCACCTAAGGTATATGAAGTTACATCAAGTAAAATCACTTGATTATCATACAT
>CAYJBF010000119.1:0-3028 GCA_964368415.1 uncultured Acholeplasmataceae bacterium
ATGAGTCTCCAGATAAAGGTGGCGCTTATGGACCTTACCGTCAATTAGAACGTTTGGATTTATATAAACAGTATGCGAATACTTTATTAGAACGAGGTTTAGCTTACAAAGAATACAAAGAGGGCAGTGAGAATTATGCTGTTCGTTTTAAAGTACCAAAGGGTCAAACCTATAGTTTTGATGATATGGTAAGAGGCACACTGTCTTTTGAAAGTAAAGATATTGAAGACTGGATTATATTAAAAGATAACGGTATTCCGACTTATAATTTCGCAGTTGTTATCGACGACCACTTTATGAAAATAACCCATGTTTTTAGAGGGGAAGAACATATTACCAATACGCCTAAACAAATCATGGTTTATCAAGCATTTGGTTGGAGTGTACCGTTATTTGGTCACATGACATTAATTGTAAATGAAGAAAAGAAAAAGTTGTCTAAAAGAGATCATTCGATTGTTCAGTTTATTGGACAGTACCGTGATTTAGGGTATTTACCAGAAGCTTTATTTAATTTTATCTCGCTTTTAGGATGGAGTCCTTCTATCAATGAAGAGATTTTATCACATGATCAAATTATTGATTTATTTGATTCAGATAGATTAACGAAGGCTCCAAGCTTTTTTGATGTGGATAAATTAACTTTCATTAATCATACCTACATTAAAAAATTAAGTGATGAGCAATTCGTCGAATTTATTAGACCGTTTTTAGTTAAACATGGTATAGAAATCAAGAGTGAAGAGTGGTTAGCAGATCTTGCCAGTTTACTTCATGATAGATGCGAATACGGGGCTCAAATTGTTGAATTATATGATGAGTTCTTCAAAGAAGGATTAGATATTGAAGAAGATGCTTTAGCGTTTTTAAAAGGTGAGGCAACTTCTTTAGGGACGATTAAACAATTTAAGTCATTAATTAGAGGCATTAATTTTGAACCAAGTTTAATAGCTGATGCGATTAAACAAGCTGGTAAAGATGTAGGCGTTAAGGGTAAGAACTTATTCATGCCATGTAGAATTGCCACAACCGGTAGTATGCACGGGCCAGAATTACCTAAGATGTTATCATTGTTAGGTAAAAAAACAGTTTTAGACAGAATAAACTATACGATTAGTTTATTGGAGGGGAAATAATGAAAAAGTTTAGTGTAATACTATTAAGTATATTTAGCATTTTAGTTTTAGTAGCTTGTAAAGATGATGCTTTATCAGCAAAAATTTCAATTGAATCTATTACACCTGCAAGAACGAGTGTTTATCTAGTATTAAAGGTAGAAGATCCTAAAGAAGAAATTACTGAGGGTACCATTGAAGCTAAGGTTTATAACAAAGATAACCTAATGGCAACTGCAGTAGCAAAAACGGATGATGAAGGTGTTACTACAATAGAAGTAACGGGGTTATCGATTGGTTATGAATATAAATTAGAAATTCACGTCACAGCGGATAAAAAAGGCTATAAATTAGCAGAAACAACTTTTAAAACATCTACGCTTGGTGCATCAACTGACAATCCAAAATTAATCAAAACACTAGATGATTTAAAAGCAATGGAAACCGATGTTACGGCGTATTATAGATTAGAAAATGATATTGATTTTTCTAGTGCTCCATTCCTACCATTATTCCAATCGGTTAACTTCCAAGGAAACTTCGATGGGAATGGTAAATCATTTAAAAATATCATTATTAATCAAAGAAGAAGTTATACGGCAATATTTGGAAGAAATAACGGAACTATTAAAGATTTAAACTTAGAAAATGTTACAGTTAGTTTAGTTGGACCAAACAGTTCAAGCCAATATGTAGGTTTATTGACAGCTAGAAATACAGGAACCATTAATAATGTTACCATTACTTCAGGTGAGGTAATTCTAGATTTTAATTATGTTGGTAATGTGTATGTTGGTGGTTTAACCGCTTATAATGATGTTAATGGAAAAATATTAAATAGTAATGTTACAGCTACTTTCAACTTAACAGCTGCAGGTAGAACTGAGTTTAGTGCGGGTGGGTTTGCTGGCAGAATGATTGCCTCAACCATAACAAATTCAACTTCTAATCTAACGGTTAACTTAACCAATGCGGATAGCGCATTTATCGGTGGTGCAGTGGGTTATGTTACTAACTCGGCAACCTTAAAACCAGCAATTACAAAATCAAAGGCTGATTTAACCCTTAATGCAACAACAGCAGTTACTCAAACCAGTAAAGTAGATAATAAAGTAGAAGTTATTCAAGTTTCAATTGGTGGATTTGTTGGTAGAGCAATAGGAAGTTCGTTTAATGAAGTTTATGCTAACTCAAGCATTACTTTAAATGGTGCTTCTAACCAAGCCATAGAACAATCAAGTTATGATACTTATGCGCTGGGTGGATTTGCAGGTAGTTTATCTAGTAGTACCTCAGTTACCAATGCCTTGGTTAAATCTAATTTAGTTGTTGGTAGTAAAGTAGAAGAAACGATTAATGGTTTTGATAGACTTTATGTTGGCTCTATTGCAGGTGAAGCCTACAATACTTCTTACGATAAAGTACTCGCTGTTGATAGTAACATAGAGTCCAATTCAAATAGCCTTTTAATTGCGTTAAGCCCATTAAACGGAAATGTGGATAAAGCTGAAGTTGGCGCATTTGATTCAGTAACTGTTAGTTTAAATAATGTCGATTATATTAATCAAAAAGTTGTCTTTCATAGTCTTGATAATCTAGAAACATTTGATTTAACTGAAACTTCTAGAACTGACTATTTCACTTCTGAATTTATTAACACTATTTTAAATAGTTTATAATTTAATGGTAAAAAATTAAGAATCTAGGTCTGATAAAAAGCGGTTTATTAATCGTCTTGTATCAGACTTTTTTCATAAGTGAAAGTTAGCATATTTCTGTTAGTATTTTGTTTTAGGTCATCATTAGTAGATAATGGTGTTGATGAAGCGAACTTTTTTAGATAAATCACTAAAATTTTATTATTATTAATCATAATAATAAAATTTTAGTGATTTAACTGAAACTTCTAGAAC
>CAYJBF010000120.1:0-2988 GCA_964368415.1 uncultured Acholeplasmataceae bacterium
CATATAAATACTCCTTTTAATATTTTAAAATTTAGTTATCTTCATAGACGACTAAGTACGTTGATCCAAAATTATCATATAAAAATTGTTTGGTTATATCGCTTGTGATAATCTCAATAAAATCTAAAACGATTTGACTATTTTTATTGTTTTCTCTGCCTACTACCGAAATATCATATACTGATAATATATTTTTTTCAACCGCAATCGTATCATCTTCTATCGTAAGGTTAGCTCGTTGACCAAATGAAGGATACATCACTGCCATATCGATATCCGGCCAAGCCAAAGGTAATGCAGTTAATTCAAAGGGTTCTAAAATAAATTTTTTCAATTTAACAACATCATTCAACCCCACATTTTCTGTATCAGTCTTATCAAATGTGATTAAATTTAATTGTTTTAAAAACCTTAAAGCTCGGTTTAAATTGATTGGTTCTCTAGGAACCCCAATAATTGTATCTTCTTTAATATCATCTAAAGTTTCAATGGTTCTTGAATATAAAAAATTAGGGGTCGTATAAATACCCTGTATTTTCACTAATGTCCCATTAAAGTTTTTATTGAATGCATCCATAAAGAGTTCATGTTGAGAAAAGTTTAAGTCTATTTCTCCATCATTTAAAGCACGGTTAACGATATCATAATCGTTAAATGTTTTTATTTCTAATTTATACCCTAAAGCTTCAAAAGCTTCTTTGTTTATTTCTATAATAGTACTCATTGGTGGGGCAACTACCCCAACAACAAGTGTATTTTCATCTTTTTGGTTACACCCAGCTAAAACCGCTAAAGTAATAACACTCATGAATCCTATAATTATTTTTTTCATTCTTATTACTCACTTTCTACTTTTATCTAATTGATTTGAAATAATATTACCGGTTATTTGAATCACTGAAACAAAAATAACCATCATTATAATTACCACAAACATTAATGTTCTATTGTTAGAGGTATACCCGTGATAAATCGCAAAATCACCTATCCCTCCCCCGCCTAATATACCCATTACGGTTGAATATGAAACCACACTAATGATGCCTGAAGTAAATCCTAAAACCAATGAAGAAACTGCTTCTTTTAACATAAAATGAAATATGATTTGAAACTTTGAGGCCCCCATCACTTCACCGCTTTTAATAATATTTGGGTTAACCTCACTTAAAGATTGTTCAGTAAATCTCGCAAATAAGGCAGTCGCAATTATTGTTAATGGGATACTTGCCGCATAAGTTCCAAAAGCTCTTCCTATCACAAATCTTGTAAAAGGGATTAACACAATCGCCAGTAAAATAAAAGGAATACTTCTTGTGATATTCACCCCTAAACCAAGAATTTGGTGAACCACTTTATTAGGGCCTAATCCGTTAGATCCAGTTATGGAGATACTTATTCCGATAACTAACCCTAAAATTATCCCAACCCCAACCGAGATTCCTAACATAATAAGGGTTTCACTGAAAGCACTAAGAATATTATCATAATTCGCAATAAACTCCTTAATCATGATGATATCCCCAATTCTCTTTTATAATCAAATGGTAAATTTTCATCCATAAGATTCAGTTCATAACACGCTCTAATAGTCCCTTCATCTAAGACATAAACCGTATCACATAATTTCTTAATAGTGGTTAAATCATGACTTACAATTAAAATGGTAATATTTAATTCTTGATTAATTCGTTTTAATAGATCAATAATGACTTTTGAGGTATTTTGATCCAATGAACTGGTAATCTCATCCAGTAATAATAACTTAGGTTGGTGAATAATCGCCCTTGCGATGGCAACCCTTTGTCTCATACCACCAGATAGTTGGCTTGGAAAACTATTAGATTCATCTAATAAATTCACATATTTTAACACACGGTTAGTTTCTTTAACGATTTGTTCTTTATTTACACCTTTAAGTTTTAAGGGTAAACTCACATTCTTAAATACTGTTAAGTTGCTTAATAGATTATAATCTTGGAATACTACGCCAATATCTTTTCGAAATTGCCTTAGTGCTTTTTTATCTAACCGAATGATATCAGTACCATTGACCCGTACTTCTCCGCTATTAGGTTTTGATAAGCCAGATATAATATTAAGAATCGTTGATTTACCAACCCCACTTGGACCAATGATACCAGTTATTTTGCCTTTATCAATGTTTAAGCTAATGTCTGTTAATACCATCTTTTCTAAAGTATTACCTATAAAACTTTTAGACAACCCTTTTATTTTTATCAAATTCTATCCCCTACTTTTTACTAATAATTATACTGGTATCTTTTGGTTAATTGGCTTTATATGCTTCTTAATCTAATTAATGAAAAAAGGAAAGTGACTTATTTGCACTTTCCTTTTTTAGTTTAATACCATGCTTATTATTTAAATCTTTTTGCAAAGGCAACAAATGCATCAACGACTGATTGTAAGAACTTAAGGGTTCCTTCATTATTGATTTTACCTTTATCATCAAATAACCCAAATGAGTTTGCGATGTAAACTTCTGGTTGTTGAAGTGAGTGAACATCTAAGAATGTCAATGATTGACGTAAATGATGGTTCGCACCAAATCCACTTAAGTTAGATGGAGATTGGCTAATAATTAATGCTGGTTTACCACCCCAAATACTTGAGCCATAAGGACGTGACCCCACGTCTAAAGCATTTTTAAGTGCTGCAGGCACTGAACGGTTATATTCTGGGGTTACAAAGATAATTGCATCCACTGTTTTCATTTGGGTACGGAATTTAGTATAAGCTTCTGGTAAGGCTAACGCTCCGTTATCATAATCTTCGTTGTAAAGTGGTAAGTTACCAATCTCAACAAATTCTAATGTGTGACCTTGAGGGAATAACCCTTTTATGTTTTCGGCAAGTTTTTTAGATACTGATCCGCTTCTTAAACTTCCGACGATAATTCCTATTTTCATAATCAATTCATCCTTTCTTTCTAGGCAATATATAATTACCTGATTCATACTTTTATTT
>CAYJBF010000121.1:0-2972 GCA_964368415.1 uncultured Acholeplasmataceae bacterium
ATAAAATAAGATGGATCTTCTATTAAGCCTTTATGTAATGGATTTTTATAATGTTCCATAATAACAGCTCTATATAAATGATTTAAATTCATTATATCACCTTAAAACTTTCTAAAGAAATCTCTTGCTTCAATGACCGATTCAACAAATTTATCGCAATCACTGAAGTCGTTATAAATATAAAACGAAGCCCTTAATGTTGATTCTTCGCCTAGCCACTTAAGTATTAACTGGGCACAATGATGACCTGCTCTTACACAAATATTATTCTTATCAAAAATACTTGCCGCATCATGTGGGTGTATATCATCAATATTGAATGTAATTATACCTGAATCACTATCATGATTTAATATTCTAATCCCATCAACATCTTTTAATTTATCAATGGTATATTCGTATAATGTATCTACATGTTCACTAATCTTATCTAAACCAATTTCAGTTAAAATGTCAGCAGCAACCCCCAACCCAATTGCCCCAGCAATATTTGGTGTTCCTGCCTCAAACTTATAAGGGCTATTTTTAAAAGTCATATTATCTTTAGATACTCTATTAATCATTTCTCCACCAAATTCAATTGGGGTAAACGTTTGTGCTAAAGATGATTTCATGAATAAAATTCCAATGCCAGTAGGACCCAACATCTTGTGTCCTGAAAAAGCCAAGTAATCACAATTCAACTCTTTTACATCAAGTTTAAAGTGGGGCGCAGCTTGTGCTGCATCAACCACTACATGCGCACCAACCTCGTGGGCTAAGCGGATTATTTCCTTTAATGGTACTTTATTACCCATGACATTTGATACCGCTGTAATAACGACTACTTTTGTATTAGGGGTTAATGCTTTTTTAAACGCTTCGATGGTTATTTTTCCATATTCTTCTAACTCGATATAATTGAGTTTGGCTTTTGTTTTTTGTGAAACGTTTAACCACGGTAAAAAAGATGAGTGGTGTTCCAATTCTGAAGTAAGTATTTCATCAGTTGGTTTTAGAATATCTAAATAATGATTGGCAACCATATTTAAACTATTAGTCGTTCCTTTAGTAAAAATAACTTCATCGGTTGAAGCATTAATGAATCGTGCTAATTTTTCACGTGCGGTTTCATATAAGTCGGTTGCTTCATGGGCAATCTTATAAACCCCCCGGTGGATATTAACCCCTAAATCTTGATAATAGTGATTTAAGGCATCAATCATCTGAGATGGTTTTAAACTAGATGCTGCTGTATCTAGATAAACAATATTTGGATTTTCTTCATATATTGGAAACAATTTCCTAATCTTTTCTACTTTTAGTATCATAAACGTTCATTCACCAATTCAACAAATCTTTCTTTAAGAGGTTCATCTGTAATCGCATCAATCAGTGGTGCTAATAAACCATTAATCATTAATCTTTCAGCTTCTTTACGTGTAAGTCCTCTACTCATTAAATAATAGATACTTTGTTCTTCCAATTTACCTACTGTAGCGCCATGACCAGCTTTAACATCATGTTCATCAATAAGTAGGATAGGGTTAACTTCAATCACCGCTTGATCAGAAGCAATGATTCCTTTAAGGTTTTGGTAAGCATTCGCTTTACTCATACCTTGGAGGATTTTTTCAACACCATTTAAGATGACTTTTCCATTACCATTGGCAATCGCAATGTTGTGCATTAAACCTGTTGAGTATTTCGCTGCATGAATTAGTTCTATATCTATATTTTGAACGTTTCCAAATGAGCTAACCGCAACCGCTCTTATCCCAACGTTTGCCCCTTCACCAATTAATCTAGCTTGCATTTTCGCATCTAACTTATTACTTACGAAACCACCCATTAATTCTAAGTTTGAATCTCTTCCAGCCTCGAAATAATGATGAATCAGGCCTTTTTCACTCTTTAAATCACTGATTAAAAGATAAGAAACTTTAGCGTTATCTTTCGCAATTAATTTTAAATTATATGTATTTGGTTCGATATCATCACTAGCGACTTCTAAAATAATTTTTACTTCACTAGACTTCCCAATAACAATTTCTAGGTTTTCGTTATTGTCATCTTTAAGGGTAATTTTTATTGGTTCTTTAATAACCAATTTATCACGAACTATTAATTTAGGCGCGTCATACGTAATTCCTTCAATGACATCACCGCTAATCACATGGTCTTTTAAAATAATCTCAGGCATACTTATTCACCTTCGAATTCTATGCCAAGTTCTTCTTTGACCCATTCGTATCCATTCTTATCAATTTTTTCAATTAAGTCTTGTTTTCCTGTAAGAACGATTTTTCCATCTATCATAATATGTACATAAGTTGGCTTGATATAATCTAAGATTCTTTGGTAGTGTGTAATTAAAATACAACCAAAGCTATCATTCACCATTTCATTCACATTTTCACCAACAATCTTTAAAGCATCCACGTCAAGTCCTGAGTCAATTTCATCTAAAATCGCAATCTTAGGGTTTAACATTTTAAGCTGAAGAATTTCATTACGTTTCTTTTCTCCGCCTGAAAATCCTTCGTTTAAATATCTATGTGCCATATCATTGGTCATTTTTAATTCTTTTATATTTTGATCGTACTTTTTAATAAATTCATAAATAGGCATATTCTTACCATCATTATTTGCTCGAATAGCCGCACGAATAAAATCACTATTGGTTACCCCAGATACTTCGGCAGGGTATTGCATTGCTAAAAATAAACCAGCTCTCGCTCTTTCATCGACAGACATTTCTAAAATATCTTGTCCATCAAGTGTAACACTTCCTTCAGTTATCGTATAGGTAGGCGAACCCATAATTGCTGAAGCTAGTGTCGATTTACCGGTCCCGTTAGGTCCCATAATCGCATGTACTTCACCTGTATTTACTTCTAAATTTACGCCTTTTAGAATATTTTTATCTTCAATTGATACATGCAAGTTATTTATAATTAATTTCGACATTGATAGTCCTCCTTATTTTCATT
>CAYJBF010000122.1:0-2946 GCA_964368415.1 uncultured Acholeplasmataceae bacterium
CACTAAAAATGCTTATATGTATCCAGCTTTATATTGTCCAAGCTGTAAAAAGATTACAATTGATTTGTAAATAAAACCACTAATTGTCTAGTAGATGAATTAGTGGTTTTTCTTTTAACTTAGAGCGTTAAGCAAATCATTTGAAATCATATACCCATGGGGGTATTATAGTAACAGTGCTAGGAGGTTTTTTATGAAATGTGATTCAAAATTATTAAATAGAGTTAAAAGAGTTCAAGGTCAAACATCAGGTATTATCAGTATGATGGAAAATGAGGCCAGTTGTGAAGCATTAATTACACAACTAAAGGCAGTTAGAAGTAGTGTTGATAAAATTATTAGTATTTTATTAACCAATAATCTAATCGATTCAATTCAACAAAACAACAATATTGAACTAGATAATATTGAAGAGGCTGTTGAACTATTAATAAAACATAAGTAGGTGAGTAGATGTTTCAATTTAAAATAGAAAAAGAAGTTAAGAACCCCATTTTCAAAGAGACAAAACTTTGGGATTTGCTGGTTATAGGTAGTGGTCCTGCAGGGTTTAATGGGGCTTTATATGCAAAAAGAAAAGGATTATCCGTAGGTTTAATCTCTAAAGATTTAGGCGGCCAACTCCATAACACCACGATCGTTGATAATTATTTAGGGTTAAATGATATAGAAGGTAGTCAGTTATCCAATCAGTTTTTAGATCATATAAAAAGATTAGAAGTTCCCATTTATCAGGATGTTTATGTAGAATCTATTTCAAAAATAGATAACAATTTTCATATAACCTTATCAACTGGTGAAGTCTTAAAAAGTAAAACTGTCTTAATGACAACTGGTGGTAACCCAAGAAAACTTCAAGTTCCTGGTGAGCAAGACTTTTCCAATAAAGGTGTATCATACTGTGCGACTTGTGATGCCCCGTTTTTCAAAGATAAACATGTGGTAGTTGCCGGTGGTGGAAACAGTGCTGCTGAGGCGGTCATTGATTTATCAAAATGGGCAAGTAAAGTTACAGTGGTTCATAGAAGTCAGTGGAGAGCTGATAAAATCTTACTAGATAAACTAAAAAACATTCCTAACCTAACGGTTCACTTAAACACTCAAATTCTAGAAGTTAATGGCGAATCTGTTATGAAAAGCTTAACTGTTTTACACAAAACAGAAAATATAACAACCCAACTAGAAGCCGATGGTTTATTTGTTGAAATTGGACTTGTGCCCAATAGTAAACTTGTAAAAGGGTTGGTTAATCTAAACGAAAAAGAAGAAATCATCGTTGATTCTAACCAAATGACTTCCCTTCTAGGCTTATATGCAGCAGGTGATGTCACGAGTCAACCATTCAAACAAATAATTATAGCTGCCTCAGAAGGCGCAAAAGCAGCTTTATCAATCACACAATATTTAAATACCCAATATAAAGGAGAATAACAATGCAAATATTTGATACACAAACAAGAACACAAATTGGTGAAATCTTAAATGACATGATTCAGCCAATCACATTAGTTTTATTTACTAAAGATAATTGTTACAGCTGTGCTGAAACAAGTCAATTACTAAAAGAAATAACTGAAATTAAACCAATAATTTCTTTAAAAGAATACGATATCGAAAAGAATCCAGAAATTGCGGCACAGTACGATGTTACTTTAACCCCAAGTTTCGTTATCTTGGATAAAGACAATCAATATAAAGGTGTTAAGTTTAATGGGATTCCAGCAGGACATGAAATTAATTCATTTATAAGTGCACTAATCGAAATGTCAGGTAATGAAATTGCCTATAAACCAGAAATATTAAACCGAATTAAACGTTTAGATAAGCCAATTAATATTAAAGTATTCGTAACCCTTTCATGTCCACACTGTCCAGGTGCAGTTCAAACCGCTCACCGTTTAGCAATGTTAAACACAAACATTCAAAGTGAAATGATTGAAGCACAAACATTTTATGATTTATCTGATAAATTTAAAGTTTCTGGTGTGCCAAAAATCATCATTAATGACAAGTATGAATTGGTTGGTAATCAACCCATTGAAGCTTTCTTAGATACCATTGAAAAAAACTTAAGATAAAATATTAGAGCCCGTTTATTTGGGCTTTTTTATTTTTCTAAACCAAGTGAGCATATTCACCATAAAATATTCTTTACTATGATAAATTAGTATTAGGAGAGTGAAATTATGAAGACATTTGCCCAAAATCCCATTACTGTGTTAGGCCAAGTTCAAAAACTAGGGTATAAAGCCCCTAATTTCAAAGCACTAGCACAAGACTTACACGAAAAACAATTATCAGATTATAAACAACCTTATATTGTACTAAACGTTGTTCCATCCTTAGATACCGGGGTTTGTGATATGCAAACAAGAACAGTTAACCAGGATTTAGCAAGTAGAACTGATGTATTAGTTATTACTATTTCTAATGACCTTCCATTTGCTCAAAAGAGATGGTGTGGTAATGCTGGACTTGATAATGTTATTACTTTATCAGATCACCGTGAACTGGATTTTGCCAATAAATATGGAACCAATATTAAAGAACTCAGGCTTCAAGCTAGGAGTGTGTTTGTCTTAGATGACAAAAGAAACATTATTTACTTAGAATATTTAGATGAAATGACCAATCATATTAATTATGATAAACTCATTCAATTTGTTAATCAATTACCTAAAAAGTAACTACCAGTTTTTTTAAAAATTCTACATGAAAAAGCAACCCTTTTATTAGAGTTGCTTTTTTGTAACTAAGTGAACTCTTTTTCTTATAGGGCTTTAAAGTCACAAAAATAATGGTATAATATAATCCACGTTTAACAAGAATGAAGAGGGAAAATTTAATGAGGAAATTGAAATATTTTATTGTTAGTTTGGTTTTACTGACGTTAGTGGCTAGTTGTATAAAGAAAAGTGAAGTAGAATTGGTTTTTGAAAGCTTATT
>CAYJBF010000123.1:0-2945 GCA_964368415.1 uncultured Acholeplasmataceae bacterium
CCGCCTGTTTTAATAACTGCATACATTACAAAAACACCTCCTTATCTTTGAAGACACACTATTAAGGTAACCATTTCGGTGTTTATTAACCTCTTCTATGTGGTACTTATTTTGCAACGTGTTTATTTTACCTTATTTGACTTAACTTGTCAACAAATTAAGCGTTGTTTCAAAGGTTTTTTTATAACCACTTATTTATCTAAATATTTTCCCTAAGATTTTAAATAAAATCATTAAACCAACTACCGCGATTATACCAACCCCAAGCGTTATTGCCAAGCCTGTTGAAGTCCCTAAAGGATTACCGCCCGTATTGACATTCGAGATTAGTTTAAATTGAGCATTATATTCTCTATCTTCTTGAGCTGGTTCAATTTCTTTGTCCCAACCTTCAAATGTATAATTTGGTCTAGAAGGATCTTCTGGAGCTACTGGCATTTCATTCCAAGATAGAGTTTCAGTTTTTAGAATGATTGAACCTGATTTAAAAGTGATTGTGAAGGTTTTTAAAACATAAGTGGCATTCAATGAACGAACAGAATTAATTTTAGTCGATTCATTATCAAACACCAAATCATACCCTTCTCGTTCTAAACTTGAAGGAACAACAACATCTCCACCTGAAGTAACCATTTGGGTGTTCATTAAGGTGCCGTCTAAATAGATTTTAACTTCATAAACAGGGACATTATCATAGGTTTGTGTCGCAAAAGGTGTAGGGGTTATAATTTCCTCATCAATGCTTCTTTCATTAGATGGTAATTGTGGGGTTAAAAAATATGTATACCCAATGTAATCAATTGATGCCCCAGTCGGGTCATCCCATGTCACATCAAGAAAATACCATGTGTCACCTAACTTTACATTATTCCAAGCGTGTAATTCACCATTTTCTAAAATAACACCAGTCACATAAGTGGAATTTAATCCATTATGATGGGCTATTAATTGAAATGCTTCGGCATATGCTTCACAAACTGGTGACTCCCAATCTACCAATGCCCCGACTGGCGTATGAGATAAATCACTTGTTTTAAGGTAAGCATTGTTTAATACTAAGTAATCATGAATGTATTTGTATTTTTCATATTCGGTACTCAATGTTTGTACGGTATCGGTAATGGTATCTCTGACTGCCAATACCATATTTAGATCCGTTTCAATGGTTTGAAACTTAACTTCTTCTGATAACCCAACATAAGAATCAGTTAATGAAAATTGTAACTCAACTTCAAAATTCTTTGGTTCAGCTCCAGTAGTTGTTCGAACAATTCTTTTATACCCGCCATTCAAGAAAAATAACTCTGAATGTTCCCGGATCATAACTCTATAAGCTCTTTCCATGGACGCATTATAAACATCCATTTGAGCTTGCGTAATATTATCATAGGTCATGATAAAAGGCGTATCAAGCGTTTCTGTCTTAATATGATTAATATAAGCATTGTATAAGGATTTTTCAGCCTCAGTTAAGGTATTGTAATAGATTTGGCTGTTTAGGGGAATCTCGTTAACAAGTTCATTTACCTTATCTGAAAAAGACATTGCCTCATATTGCGCCAAATAGGTTTCTTTCGAGATTGCTTTAACTGGTGTGACTATAATAATACTTAAAAATATTCCTAAACCAATTAATACACTTTTAACTAACTTCATTAATACCACCTCTATGTTTATTTTACCACTATAAAATACTATCAAGAAGTAATTTATCTTATGGATTTTTTCTATAAGCTATTTTTAACCGTATTAGAAACTCTAAATGAGTCTTTGATTTTTCTAATAGCCATTTTTTTTACTTTTAAATCAAGGTCCGGTTTTTGTAAATACGCTAGACTCTCAGCCGGATAATTAACCGTTATTTCAGCCAATAACCAAGCTTTACCCATTCTAAAATAATAGTCATCATAAACAATTAAGTCTATTTTCTCTAATACTTTATCAATATAATCATCATTTAGGAAATAAACTAACATCATAACCATTATTACTCTTAAAGTCATTGGATTATTACTTTTCTCATAAGTTTCTAACCAGAACCATACTTTGTTCTGATGTATTTTTGCTAGTTTAAATGACCCACAAAATAAATCACAAGTATTCCATGTATCAATGATGGGCATAAATTTATCTGCGTAAGATAAGGCTAAATCGATGTCTTTAATACTTCCTATCACAATCGCTTGTATTAACTCTAGTTCAAATAAACTAAAATCATTTTCATCAAGAAAATTAAAAGGATTATCTTTAATAATTTCTTTTGAAATTTTTCTTACTTCTGGCATTCTCACACCTAAAATAAGTGCTTTGTTTGGGGTTAATGTTTGATTAAATTGTTGGTAGTCTATATCTTGACACTTAAATAATCTTTGCTTAACTTTATTTATCATGCCATTTCCGCTTCTTCTTTTTTCTTAAATGAAAAGAAATCTTTAAACTTCTGAGGGAAACTTGAGATAGAATCTTTGATTAATACTGGAATAATTTTAAACGATTCAATATATGCACCTCTTCGGATATCTTTTTTAGAAAGTTCTTTGCTATCTGCAAATAAGTATTTTCTAGTAATAATACCTATTCTTAAAGTTAATATTGCATTAGAGATTCCTTGGGTTATCGATTCCGTCAAAACTCTTGCAAATGGAATTTCCTTTAAGAAGTTTTGAGAGTTATTTGGAAGTAATTCTGTTAAATCAATATTTTCTAAACCTTCAGCAATTAGTGAGGTAGAAAATACATTAATTGTAAGTTTGGCTAAATTTCTAAAATTTGGTCTAAACCCACTCATTTGAACAATCTCTTTGATAAGTCTTAAATTTATAACAAAACTCGCAATTAAATCCCATCTGCCATTTTGAATGATCGCTGTAGAAATTAAAACATTTTTAGCATGAGAAAAAATAAGTTTATTGATTTTCTTTTTTAAAGTGGAATTAAATATTTCA
>CAYJBF010000124.1:0-2930 GCA_964368415.1 uncultured Acholeplasmataceae bacterium
AGACATCACTTTCAACCCTTTTAATAGTAGTTTCATGTCTTCTACCTCATAACCACCCCCACTAATCTGTTCTGGCCATTTAAACTTTGTTTCATTCAATTTGTTAATCATCAACCAACTCCCATATTCATCCTCATAGTATATTTTGACTTGTCTCTTATCTTTTGAACAAAATACATATAGGGTATACATCATTTCGACTGAGCTAAAGTTAAAGCCTAACAACGTTTGGATTCTCTGCATCCCACTCCTCATGTCTAACTCTTTTGTGTAGAAGTAGATTTTTTTTACCTTCCTATAATCAATCATGGATGCGTTCCAGTATCTTTAAGGCTTGTTCTAGCGATGTCGTTACCTTGATTCCTTTACTTTCTATCACCACGATTGAATGATCAAACCTCGTGAAGTGTGTCGATTTTTTGATAATCTCCTCACTTCTTAATAAGTTCATTTTTATGTCTTTTCCTTCTATGATACTTTCATCTGTTCCGATATTGTCTATTCTTATGAAATCCCCTGATATATGGTTGTATGCACTCACCCAATCCCTGATCGTTGTTCGTGCATATCCATATCTTTTTGAATAGTCCATTTGACTTAAACCACTAGCTAAAAAGTGCTTTACAACTTCGAATCGCTCTTTATCTGTATAAAATTTGCCCATTGCTTATCTCTCTTTCCTTTGATGTCCTTAGTGTACAAAAAAACACCCAAAATCTACAGGGTGTTAATAATTGACGTTTACACTTAAAACAAGAAAAATATTTGACAATAATTGATTTTGCACGTTTTTTATTTTTATCCTTATTAAATGACTTGTTGGCAAAATAAAAAGTTACCATTTGGTAACTTATTCGCACAATAATGGCGGAGCAGGAGGGATTTGAACCCTCGCACCGATTTTAGTCGATCTACACCCTTAGCAGGGGCGCCTCTTCAGCCTCTTGAGTACTACTCCAAATGCGCTATTATATGATAACGTATTTATGGTTTTTAGTCAACCAAAAAAAGAAAAAAGTACTGATTTCTCAGTACTTTAATTATTATTTAGGTGGAATCATTGAAAGAGATACTTTCCCTTTCACTTTATCAATCCCGATAACCCATACTTTAATGATATCACCAACTGAAACAAGGGTAGATGGATCTTTAACAAATGATCTAGACATTTTTGAAATATGAACTAAACCATCTTCATGTAATCCTACGTCAACAAAGGCACCAAAGGCTACTACGTTTCTAACAGTCCCTTCTAATTGCATCCCTTCTTTTAAGTCTTCTAAGTTTAAAATGTCACTTCTTAGTTGTGGCGCACTAAACTCATCACGTGGGTCTCTTAACGGTTTAACAAACGCATCTAAAATATCTTCTAAGGTATATTTATCAATACCAAACTCTTCCATCATGGCTGTTTTTTCACGTTGGGTTAAGATACCAACATAAAGTTGAGCCATTGGTTTACCTATCATTTCAGGTGTAATTTTTAATTTATTCATAACTTTCTTAGCGGCTTCATAACTTTCTGGGTGAATTGACGTCATGTCTAATGCTTCAACCCCGTCTGTAATTCTTAAGAAACCTGCGGCTTGTTCAAAGGATTTTTCCCCTAAACGTGGGACTTTTAACAAGTCTTTTCTACTTCTAAATGCACCATTTTCGTTACGGTAATTTACTAAGTTTTCACTAATGCGTTTATCAAAACCGGAAATATAGTTTAATAGTGATTCTGAGGCCGTATTAACGTTAACACCAACATTGTTCACTGCGTTTGAAACAACCATATCTAACGTTTCACTTAATTTCTTCTGAGAAACATCATGTTGGTATTGACCTACCCCAATCGATTTAGGATCAATTTTCACTAATTCTGATAATGGGTCTTGAAGACGTCTTGCGATACTGACCGCACTTCTTTCTTCAACACTATAATCCGGAAATTCTTTTCTAGCAATTTCACTTGCAGAATACACTGAAGCACCTGATTCATTAACGATAACATATTTGGTAGATAACTTATATTCTTTTAATAGGTTTGAAACAAATGCTTCTGTTTCTCTTGAAGCTGTTCCATTCCCAATAGCAATAATATCAACATTATGTTTTTTAATCATTTGAACAACTGTTCTTTGGCTGATAGGAATTCTAGAAGCAGCACCTTTTTCCCCAATATACTTTTCGTGAGGTTCAATAACGGCTTTTTCTAATACGGTTCCTTGTTGGTTAACAACAGCCAATTTAACACCTGTTCTAAAGGCAGGGTCCATCCCTAAAACCACTTGTTCTTTCATCGGTGGTTGTAATAATAAGTTTTTTAAGTTAACAGCAAATACTTCAATCGCTTGATCTTCCGCTTTAGCCGTTAATTCACTTCTAATTTCTCTTTCAATTGAAGGATAAATTAAACGTTTAATAGAATCTGCAATCGCATCTTTAATTTCATCATTGACAAATGATTGATGCGTACCAATCATTTTTGTTTCAAGGTAGGCTTGCATTTGATCTTTATCAACATCAATGGTAACGGTAATCACTTTTTCAGTTTCCGCTCTATTCATGGCTAATACGCGATGTGGTGGAATCGTAGATACCTTTTCAAGATGATCATAATACTGTTCGTATAATCCTTTTTCATCCAAGCTAGCAGCTTCTTTTTTTGCTTTTGAGGTAATCACACCATCTTTTGCCATCAGTTCTCTTAATGCCTTACGGAATTCAGCGTGATCACTAATTTGCTCAGCAATAATAAATTTTGCCCCTTGAATCGCGTCGGCTTCATTTTTAACGTTTTCGTTTAAGTATTTTAAAGCTTCTTCTTGTAAACTACCTTCAACTGGGAATGTTTTAATCCATTCTGCAAATGGTTCTAATCCATTCTTAATCGCTTCGGTTGCTTTGGTTTTCTTCTTTTCTTTGTAAGGTCTATATAAGTC
>CAYJBF010000125.1:0-2857 GCA_964368415.1 uncultured Acholeplasmataceae bacterium
ATCATATAGTGCCCTTTAAAGAAGCAATTGTGACTTAAAATGTGATTTATAATTAGGTTTTTCAAGAACTGAAATTGTCAAAAGTTGATATTGAGATATAAAAAATACTTTGGTATAATTAATAAGGGCACACCATAGAAAGTTCTCCTCACGGGAACTTTTTTATTTTAAAGAGGAGGCTATTATGAAAACGAAATTTATCTTTGTGACGGGCGGGGTTGTATCTTCTTTAGGGAAGGGTATAATGGCTTCATCAATTGGACAACTATTAAAAAGTAGAGGTTTTAAAGTGTTCATGCAAAAGTTTGATCCTTATATTAATGTTGATCCAGGGACAATGAGTCCTTATCAACATGGGGAAGTTTTTGTGACTGAAGATGGAGCTGAAACGGATTTAGACTTAGGCCATTATGAACGTTTTTTAGATGAAAACTTAAGCAAAGAATCTACTGTAACCACAGGAAAAATATATTCTACCGTTATTGATAGAGAAAGAAATGGTGACTATGATGGGGCAACAATTCAAGTTATTCCACATGTTACAAATGAAATTAAAAAAAGACTTAAAGATGCGGCAACAAGCTCAAAAGCGGATGTTGTCATTACAGAGATTGGCGGTACAGTAGGGGATATTGAGTCCTTACCATTTTTAGAAGCCATTAGACAAGCAAGAAGAGATATTGGTTATGAAAACACTTTATATATTCATACGACTTTACTTCCTTTTTTGAAGGCTGCTAATGAAATTAAAACAAAACCTACCCAACACTCAGTAAAAGAATTAAGAAGCTTAGGGATTTCACCAGATATGATTGTTTTAAGAAGTGAAGTACCCGTATCAAAGGATATTAAAGAAAAAATTGGATTATTTTGTGATGTTAAAAAGGAGTTAGTCTTTGAATCGGTTGACGTAGACATTATTTATAAGATGATTTTAAGTTTAAAAAATCAAAAGATTGATGATAGAATCTTAGAACATTTTAAACTTGATGCTAAACAAGACTCTAACTTACAGCCATGGGAAAACCTTATTTCAAGAATTAGTCGTCTTGATGATAGTGTTACCGTTGGATTAGTCGGTAAATATGTCAGTCTTCATGATGCCTATTTAAGTGTTAGTGAATCACTAAAACATGCCGGGTATCATTTGGACAGACATATTAAATTGGTGTGGTTAAACAGTGAAAAGATTACTGAAGACAATGTTGCGTTCACATTAAAGAATCTTGATGGAATCATAGTACCGGGCGGATTTGGAAAACGTGGAACAGATGGAAAAATATTTGCGATTCAATATGCTAGAGAAAACAATATTCCTTTTTTAGGTATTTGTTTGGGGTTACAACTAACGGCTATTGAGTTTGCGAGAAATGTATTAGGAATGAAAGATGCTACATCTAGTGAGTTCCACCCACATACAAAATATGCTGTCATTGATTTAATGAAGGGTATGGAAATTAATAAACTAGGGGGAACACAACGTTTAGGTTCTCACCCATTCAAGATTAAAAAAGGGACACTTGTTCATTCAATGTATAAAACCACTGAAACCGCCGAAAGACACCGCCATAGATATGAGTTTAATAAGAACTATCAAACTCAATTTGAAGAAGCTGGCATGGTGTTTAGTGGTATTAATCAGGATTATGAAGGGATTGAGATTATTGAGTATCCAAAGAACGATTTCTTTGTGGCAAGTCAATTCCATCCTGAGTTTAAATCAAGGCCTTTAAGACCACATCCACTCTTTTGTGGTTTCGTGAATGCATGTAAAACATTCAAACAAAACAAAATGTAACTGCATTCATTTGTAATATTAAGGATTAAAGCGTATAATAAGAATGGAAAATAATTATTTTAGGAGGATATAAAATATGGCATTAGTATCAGCAAAAGACATGCTTCAAAAAGCTAGAAAAGAAGGCTACGCTGTAGCACAAATTAACATTAACAACTTAGAATGGACTAAGAGTGCTCTTGCAACCGCTCAAGAATTAAATTCACCAATTATTTTAGGTGTATCAGAAGGTGCAGCTAAATATATGGGTGGTTTTAGAACTGTTGTTGCAATGGTAACAGAATTAATCAACTTTTATGGATATACAGTTCCGGTTGCACTTCATTTAGACCACGGTTCATATGAAGGTTCATTTAAAGCATTAGAAGCTGGATTCACTTCAATCATGTTTGATGGATCGCATTATCCAATTGAAGAAAACGTTCAAAAAACAAAAGAAGTTTTAGCAGCAGCACACGCTAAAGGCGTATCTGTAGAAGCTGAAGTTGGCGGTATCGGTGGAGAAGAAGATGGTGTTGTTTCTTCAGGTGAACAAGCAGACGTTGAAGAATGTCGTTTAGTTGCTTCACTAGGTGTGGATTTATTCGCAGCTGGTATTGGTAACATTCACGGAACATACCCAGCTAACTGGGCAGGTTTAAACTTCGATTTATTAAAAGAAATCAGTGAAGCGACAAATGGAATTCCATTAGTATTACATGGTGGTACAGGTATTCCTGAAAATCAAGTATTAAAAGCAATCAGTTTAGGTGTTTCTAAAATTAACGTTAACACTGAATGTCAATTAGCATTCGCTGCAGCAACAAGAAAGTATATTGAAGAAGGTAAAGACCATCAAGGTAAAGGTTTCGACCCTCGTAAATTACTTGGACCTGGTGCAGAAGCCATTAAACAAGTTGTTAAAGACAAATTAACAATGTTTGGTTCAGTTAACAAAGCTTAAATTTAAAACTATGTAAGAGCACCTTAGGGCGCTCTTTTTTATTAAATTTTGGGGGATTATTTTCAATATCGTCCTACTTGATTATAAATTTAATATCGGTATAATATTATTTATTG
>CAYJBF010000126.1:0-2852 GCA_964368415.1 uncultured Acholeplasmataceae bacterium
CATAAACCCAGTCAAAATATTATTGATGAAATTGAAGAAATAAAAAGATATAAACCAAATGAAACGATACTTAAACATTTAAATTTTAGAATTTATGACTATTTATATAGTACCAATCAATTAGATACCTTATTAGAAACATTGGAAAAGGGGACAATTATTGAAGTATTTTATAAAATATTAATATTGATTCAAAAAGATGATTATAAGAAAACCCAAATTTTAGAAGTCGAACATGAACCTGATTTTGTACAACTACCATTAAGTTATCAAAAACGCTTATTCGAATCTTTAATGACGTTTTATAATAAATATCGTGATTTAAGAAGTGTTGAGGCCTATGAACTAAAATTAAAGAAAGTACTAAAAGAACTTTCAAAAGAAGATAAACAAAAGGAACCGCCACATTTTAAACCTATTTTTGTGGTACCTGAAGACACAAAAAAACCTATTGAAACAGAAAAAAAGTTACCTCAAACAATTAACTTTAAAAAATCAGGTTTAAGCAATCAAAAACCACTTTATTTATTAGACAAGTTCATTTTAGAGGTGATGAGTTTAAATAAAGACTTCAGCCTCCATGAACATCTAAGAAGAATGTTTACTATTATGGCTAAATACTTTGAGTTTAGTGATATTATTATTTATCTAAAACCTCAGGTGTTTCATTACAAAGTAGAAAGACTTTATGAAAAAAAGTTTGATAGACATACCCTTGATGCCTCACTTTTAGGTATTTCTGCGAACAATTATACGGATATCATTGAAAAAACAGATTTGCTTAAATATGATTATGATATTATTACCAATCAACCATTAAGTAAAACAGATGTGAAGCAAGTGTATTGTTACGCATTACCTAAAGAATCTAGTATGTGTTTTTATCAAAGAAAAGATAAAGATTTAGTCTATGATGATTTGCCTTTTAAACTACTTAGTGATTTTGTAGCGTTTGAATTAGGTTTATACCATCACTTAAATAAAATTAAACAAACCGAGATGGTCTTATCTGGTTTTTTTAACAGTAATTTAGGCGCTTTCTCGATTTATAAAAACCAAGTATTTATTGGAAATGACGCTTTTAATACGCTTTTTAAACTTAAAAAAGAGGATTCGATTGAACATTTTTTGAAATTATTTCAACCCATCGATCAAATCGAATTTAGAAACCAATATCAAAAACTAGAACGTGAAGAAATTAAGGAATTTGATTTAGAATTATCTTATCAAGACCGCGTATTATGGATCAAACAACTTAAAATAGTAGATGTTATCTACGGTTTATATTTAGATGTTACCAATCAGGCAAAAGAAAAAGAAGCCTGGGTGACTAAAGCTATCACAAACCCCACATCAAATTTATTTACTTTACATGAATTTGAGGTTAGGTTTGAATCATTCATTCAGTCGAAAACCACGTTTATTTTATTAGAATTAGAAGGGTTAGATCACATTGAATCAATTTATGGTAAAGCGTATGCTTATAACCATTTTATTGAGTTTTCTAAAATTGTGAAAGAGCTATTTGAACTAACGTATCAATATGATAGTTCGACCGTATTAATTGTTTTAGAATTAAATGATATTAGAGCGGTAGAAAAACACATTGAAAAATTAAACCAAACACTTCAAAAACAAAATAATAATACTGAGGTCAAAAGAGACTATCACTATCATATGGGGGTTATTAGATACCCAGTTAATACAAAAGAAACGGCTTTGAAAAAGATTTATACGTATTTATCTCAAGCTTTATATAAAGCGAAAATGAGCCGTACTAGTAGTCTCCATCAATATTTTAATTTTGAAGATTACCAACAAGATATTTTTGAAACAGAAGTCATTACTCAAATTGATAGACTCATTACCAGTGAAACATTACTACTTAATTTCACTCAAATTGTCAATCAAACGACCAATAAAGTGTATGCTTATGACGTTAATGTTTATAGCCCAACCCTACAAATAGATGAAGCCTATTATGATACGGTGGCCCTTAAACGTGGGATGATTGAAAAGTTAGATAAATATATTTTAAGAGAAACTTTTAAAGCGTTAGCTGAAATTTATAATCAAACAAAAAAATATATAAAACTATCTGTCACCATTCATAGTGAAACCCTAAAGGACCAATATTTTATTCCATTTTTAATTGGATTATATAAATCATATGCAGTACCGTATCATGTGTTAGATATTATTGTCTCGATGAAAGAAGGCAAAATGTCTGATTATGAGAAATTAAAAGAGTTGTCTCTTTTAGGGGTCTTAGTGGGGACAGATACCTTAAACTTTATTAAAGAACCACAAACTAAGATCTTTCATTTTAAAGATCGCCCCAATAACCTAGATGATAAATTCTTAAATTTTATTAAATATATGAAGGCCTTTACGGATAGTGAACAGATGAGCCTAGTCATTTATCATGTCAATAGACCCAAAGATCAGTTATTACTTAAACAAGCTTCAATCGATTACATTAGAGGAAAAATGGTTGATAAAACCTTCACGTTTGAAGAAATTATTCGTTTAATTAAGGGGGCGTTATGATGTATTTGACGCATTTGGAAGAAATTAAAAATGCACTGGTAAAATCAGACACGCAAAATTATTATAAAAGCGTTTCTTCGATAAGTGTGTTACAACAAACCCCACTTATTTTTGAAGCATTTAAGAAAGAACACAATTCTCACACTGGGGCTATTTTATTAGATATTTATGGTTTACTTCAAAATCTCTTTGTTTCTATAGATGCTTTATATGATTTAAGTAAAATGACCATGCATTATAAATATAGCGTGAACGTTAACCAAAATGAAACACTAAGAACTTTAAAATACATTAGAAATGAT
>CAYJBF010000127.1:0-2837 GCA_964368415.1 uncultured Acholeplasmataceae bacterium
GAATTGATATTGACTTTTTGATAGTCTCCAAGCATATTATCACCTATTCTAATTATATAGAAAAAATACCGAAAAAGCAATAAAAAAAGCGTTAGTTAACGCTTTTTAGAATTGTGGTTTTTTGTCTGAAACAGAAATAATACCATTATATATAATAATACCCAGAAAGTAAGTAAGAACGAAATATAATAAAGTGGTAATCTCTATCGGTTTGCTTCGTGATTCCTAAATTAATAGGCTTTCTACCCCCACAAACCTTTAATTTCCGATTCTGTGCTTTGGGTTCTACCGGACTTTCCAGGCACCTTTATTATATCAAATTAATTAGTTGTTAGCAACTAGAGGGCTTGAACTTTTTTCTTTAAGAGCTTCTTAACTTGGTCAGATAAATCACTTCTACTGAGCCCAAAATCAATCATCGCTTCAAGGTAACCAATTCTTGAACCAATATCATAACGGGTTGCTGCAATGTCATGAGAATAAACAGATTCAAAGTTCATTAGATTTAAAATGCCATCGGTTAATTGAATTTCCCCACCAACCCCTTTTCTTTGGGTGGCTAGTAATTCAAATATTTTAGGGGTTAAAATGTATCTTCCACCGATTGCGCTTAAACTTGGTGCAACACTGGTATCTGGTTTTTCAACAACACCTTTTAGTTTATAAGTTCTATCTCCCATGGCTTTTTCTGGATCGCATATGCCGTATTTTTTAGTTTCACTTGGACTAACTTCAAGTGTCCCAACAATCGTTGAATGGTATTTATTATACTCTTCAATCAATTCTTTAATCGCTGGTACTTCACCTCTATATAGGTCATCACCTAACAATACCGCAAATGGTTCATCACCAACAAAGGTCTTTGCGTGTAAGATTGCGTGACCAAGACCTAGTTGTTCTTTTTGTCTAATAAAATGAACACTGGCTAGATTTGAAACATGTTCAACTATTTTCAGTTCCACATCTTTATTTTTTTCTTTTAAAATGTGTTCTAACTCATAGTTTTTATCAAAGTGGTCAATAATCGCATTCTTAGAAGCTGATGTAATGATTAATATCTCTTTAATACCCGCATCTATTGCCTCTTCAACAATGAATTGAATTGTTGGAGTGTCAATAATTGGAAATAATTCTTTTGGAACCGTTTTTGTAGCTGGCAAGAATCTAGTTCCATAGCCTGCTGCAGGGATAACTGCTTTTTTTACCATTATATATTCTCCTTATTTTTAATAATATACCATAACTCTAACAAATGTGCCACCATTAACCAACATGTCTAGTAGGACATCCCTTAATTCTTTCTCTATTATATAGTCAAGATTCTTGACTTTTATATTCACTTCTAATAGACAATAATTTTCTTTATTTTCCAACAAATTTACATTGTAATTTCTAAATATCTCTTTAGCATTATCAATATTAGAAAAGTGCATTGAAGTTGAAATAATCACATTATCCTTAATTTCTAAATCTTTTAATAAATGGGCCAGTGATAACGCTCTAGTAATTATATATTCATGATTATGTAAGAACGTTTTTTCATAAAATAACGGGTCTTCAATCCTTAAAGTCTGAACATCATACTTGAAAACTGAAGCCAATTTTTGGGTTGCTTTTTCAATGATTTTTTCATTGTAGAATTCCACATAAAAATCAATTTCACCTTTATTATAGGTATAGGCAGTTAAGATAAATTTGTGCATATTCGCATAGATCAATAATTCTTTTAAGTTTTTCACAAATACATCTTTAGATGAATAAATTCTAAACTTAATCAGTGCCACACGATTATCGTTATATATGAAAGGTTCATACAATGCATTTGCAAACACATCTTGGTTAGTGATGGGATCAAAATAGTTATAGGCGCTATATTCAACTCTAGTGTAAGAAAAATAGGTCTCTGTCACAATTAGTCCAATAAACCCAATAATCAATAAACTTACAAAACTCCATTTAATCAAATCATCTAAGTTACTCATGATAATCAAATATATGACTGGAACGAATATGCTCAGTCTTAGGCCTCTAAACATACTAGTAAAACCGCGTTTGTGTAATAAGATAATTAATATCGCTAAAACAATTTGGAAATATATCGACACAATATTAATATCTCTAATCCCTTGAAGTCTTATTATATCATTGGTTGTGTAAATTAGTAAGAATATTAAAATGGTAAATAATGTTATAACGAAAAATGTTCTTAAGAATTTATAAATTGGTTTGGTGTACAGTTTTCTTGTTTGAGGTAAATGGAAATAATCATTCATCTGTTTTTTGTATAAATAGAACGTTTTATATTTTCCATTTCGTATAAATTTAAATGTTTCGGTTGCCGATAAACTTAATTTTTTATCTAAGTAATGTTCAAACCCTGATAAAGGGTTTATAACAATAATAATGGTTAAAATCAATATCAACATTAACCTATAATCTTCTTTTATTGAAAAGCCTATCCCAAGCAATATAGTCCAATAAATTGAATACACAACAAGCCTTGGCATCCCATACAACCAATAAATCAACGCCGAAATAATGATATAAACCGCTACGATAAAAATGTAGATGTCAATATCATTGTTCGTTAAAGATGCGGCTACCATGGTGCCAATTAATGTTATTAAAATGATTACTGCAGAGGTAAATTGTCTATTCTTCATATATTAATTATAAGACATTAAAGGGTTTTTGTCCATTAAATCTACCAGTTAATACTTGTAAATATTTCAACAAAGATAAAAAAAAGACACCGAAGTGTCTTAAATTTAATCAATTATTTTTTTAAACCTTGTAAAGCTTCAACTAATTCAGCTTTCTTCATTGAAGAATAACCT
>CAYJBF010000128.1:0-2817 GCA_964368415.1 uncultured Acholeplasmataceae bacterium
TTATAACAGAGAAGACTTAGAAAACCTTAAGCAATATATTCCTTTCTTTAACGAGACGAAAAATTGTTTGTTTGATTTTGTAAATCAAAAGAAAATATATTTTGTCGATGTTGATAAAATGAGATTAAATGAAAAACGGGTACACGAAGATTTGGAAAGTTATGTATCTACTGAGAAAATACCTTTATATGCCGGTATTCCGTTTTTACATGATTTAGAAGACGTATTGAAATATAATCATCATGAAGTTAAAATGATTGGTTATGAAACGGATAAAGATCCATTTAGAGTGTACGCTAGAGAGGTCATTTCTTATCAAGGTAACGACCATACTTTCATCAAAGAATTGAAGACCACTGAAGAAATAATAGTAGTTGGGTTTATTCAAGAATCAAGATTTTTAAAATTTAAGACATCTCTTGAAGTAGAAGATATTGCCTATGAAATTAACCCAAAAGCGATTAAGAAAGATCAAATCAATATCTTTTACCCATCTAATTTACTTAGTTTTACCCTATATCATTCTAATATGACCGTGATTAATGAGTCGGATATTTATGATTTTAAGACTTATAAAAGAAAAATACGTTATAAATCAGTTTTAAGTGAAACCGTTAAGATAGGAAGCGTTAATGAGCTTTCAACTGGAGACTATGTTGTTCATTACGATTACGGGATTGGAGAGTATAAAGGAATTAAAACCATGGAATTATCTGGATATAAGAGAGATTATATTCATATAGGTTATTATGGTACGGATTATTTATACATCCCAGTAGATCAAATTGATAAGATACTAAAATATGCTTCTAAAGAAGGACATGTGCCTACGTTAACTAAACTTGGTACGAATCAGTGGGCTAATACGAAAAAGAGAATAAAAAAGAAATTAAACGATTTGTCTGATCGTCTTTTAGCACTTTACGCAGAACGAGAACAAGCTAAAGGGTTCCAGTTTTTACCAAACGAAAAGATGCATGAAGATTTTGCTAGAGACTTTGAATATGTTGAAACTGTCGATCAACAAAAAGCGATTGATGCCGTTACTAAAGACATGGAAAGTGAAAAGCCAATGGATAGACTTATCTGTGGTGATGTTGGTTATGGTAAAACAGAGGTCGCAATGCGTGCCGCATTTAAAGCGGTTTATAGTGGGAAGCAAGTTGCTTATTTGGTTCCTACTACCGTACTGGCAAGACAACATTATAATGCCTTTAAGAAACGTTTTGATCCTTATGGGGTTACTGTAGAAATCTTAAGTAGATTTGTTAGCACAAAAGATCAAACCGCTTTAATTAAGAAAGTGAATCAAGGCTTAGTTGATATTGTTATTGGAACTCATAGATTACTAAGTAAAGACATTAAGTTTAAAGATTTAGGGTTGTTAGTCATCGATGAGGAACAAAGATTTGGGGTTGAACATAAAGAAAAAATTAAAGAGATGCGATCAAATATCGATTGTTTATCGTTATCAGCTACCCCTATTCCAAGAACCTTACAAATGTCTTTGGTTGGGATTAAGGATCTATCGATGATTGAAACACCGCCTTTAAATAGATATCCAATTCAAACCTATATATTAGAACGTCACCCATCGATTGTTAAAGAAGCAATCGAAAGGGAAATCGCTAGAGGTGGACAAGTTTACTATTTATACAATAGAGTTTATGATATCGATTTAATGGCTAGAAAAATTCAAGAATTAGTACCCGAAGCAAGAATTACGTATGCCCATGGTAAGTTGAGCCGAGATGAACTCCAAGACGTTATTAGTGATTTTGTTGATAAACGTTTTGATGTTTTAGTATCCACCACGATTATTGAAACGGGGATTGATATTCCTAATACCAACACGCTTATTATTCATGATGCAGATAAATTTGGGTTATCACAACTTTATCAAATAAGAGGTAGAGTAGGTAGAAGTGATAAGATTGCTTATGCGTATATGATGTATGAACGCAAGAAGGTTTTATCAGATGATGCAACAAAACGATTAAAAACCATTAAAGATTTCCAAGAATTAGGAAGTGGTTTTAAAATTGCGATGCGTGATTTATCTATACGAGGTGCTGGAGATATATTAGGTGAAGAACAATCTGGATTTATTGATAGTGTCGGATTAGAAGTATACTTGAAAATGTTAGAAGAAGTAATCGATGAAAAAAGAGGAATTAAAAAGCCAACTGAAATGCCTGAAGATCCAACTGTTTTATCACAAAGACATATTGACCAAGACTATATTTCTAACGACGAAGTTAGACTTGAAATTCACAAACGTATTAGTTCTATTAATAACTTAAGTGACGCAAATAATTTAGTCATTGAACTTGAAGACAGATTTGGTCATGTTACAGATGAATTAAAAGAATATATGTATGAAAAACTATTTAGGAAACTTGCGAGTCATCTTGGTGTTGAAAAAACGATTAAATCTAAGATTGATCTTACGATTGTGTTATCTATAGAAGCATCTAAACAAATAAGTGGAGAAAAGCTATTTATGGCAACGCATCAAACGGATCATAAAATCAAGTTATCTTATTTACATGATAGAGTTCACATAGCGCTTGTTTTTGATGGAACAAAAAAACATTATTTAATTCAAATGATTGAATACTTATCACTCATTTTAGATGTTTAATAGGCCTTAAAAATTGGTTCGACTAATATAGTATTAAATGATAATATCGTTGTGGTTTTTTATAAACCAGAGGAGGTTCATATGAAATATGATGTCATAATTGTTGGGGCAGGTCCCGCTGGATTATATGGGGCTTATGAATATGCCTTAAAGAACCCTGAATTTAAGGTTCT
>CAYJBF010000129.1:0-2777 GCA_964368415.1 uncultured Acholeplasmataceae bacterium
CACCCACTATTTATAATGGGTGTCGTATTCATAAATAACTAATTCATTTAATTTTATTACTTAAGTATATTTTACCGAAGTTTTAATAACAGCGTACCCTAAGGCCTCAATCGCTTTTTCAATTTGATTAATTGAAATCTTTTCCTCATCAAAGTTTAATTTGACTTTGCTGGCATTGAACATCACGTTCACACTCGATGTTTCAACGCCGTCTAATTTCTTAACCGCATTATCTATCTTTTGTAAACAAGATGGACAAGTTAATGTTTCTAAACTAATGGTTGCTTTTATCATTATAATTCTCTCCTTTATTAGTATAATCTATTATTATTTAATGCTTCATGATTCTATAATACACTTATTTTCTTGGAATTAAATTGACCTAGATCAAGTTTTATGGTTTCAGTTTATATCTAAGTAATCGCATTCCATTTAATATAACAACTAATATACTGGCTTCATGGACTAACATACCAATACTCATGTTCATCCACTTGCTCAATATTAAACTTAGCAATAGGAATAGTACGACACCAACAGCAATGATAATATTTTGTTTCATGTTTCTTGAAGTTGCTTTAGTTAACCCTAATGCTATAGGTAGTTTTGATAAATCGGAATTCATTAATACCACATCACTGGTTTCAATCGCGACATCTGTCCCAGATCCCATTGCAATTCCAATATCTGCCATGGCTAGGGAAGGTGAATCATTGACACCATCTCCAACAAACGCAACTAATTGACCTTTTGCTTGAAGTTGTTTTAAATAGTATGATTTATCTTCAGGTAGCATATTCCCATGTGCTTCAGTTAAACCTAACTCTTCAGCAACTAAATCAACGGTTCCTTGATTATCTCCAGATAAGACAATCAGATTTTTAACCCCAAGTTTCTTTAATTTATTCAGATCTTTTTTAACACCTGGACGAATAGTATCTTTAATACCCATAATAACTTCTAATTTACCATCAACCGCCGTTAACACAAGTGAGTTTCCTTTACGTTCTAAATCTTCAATATCTTTTAAAACTTGATCATCTAAAACAATGTTTTCTTGGTTCATGATTGACACGTTACCCACTATTACTCTATGATTATCAACCGTTGCGATAATTCCGCCGCCTTTAACAACATTTGTATTTAATACTGCATACAATGGAACATCCCCGATATGATTAATGATTGCTTTACCAAGTGGATGATCGCTTTCTCTTTCAATACTTGATAAATAACCTAATACTTTTTTATTCTTTGAATAGTGATTTTCTACCGATACTTTTGGATTACCTACCGTAAGTGTTCCTGTTTTATCAAATAGAATTGTATCAACTCTACTAAAATCGTTAATAACCTCACTACCCTTTAATAAAACACCCTGTCTAGCGCCATTACCGATACCAGCTACATTTGAAACTGGAACCCCAATAACAAGAGCTCCTGGACAACCTAATACTAAAATAGTAATTGCGAGTTCAATATTTCTTGTAATTAAACCTACCACTATACCTATTAATAGTACGGTTGGCGTGTACCATTTCGAAAATCTATCAATAAATCTTTCAGCTTCTGATTTTGAATCTTGAGCTTCTTCTACCAATTCAATAATTTTACCAAATGTGGTATCTTCCCCAACTTTTTCAGCCTTAATTTGAATGGTTCCATTTTCTAGAATAGTTCCTGCATATACGAATGAACCTTCTTTTTTATCAACCGGTAGTGATTCACCAGTAATACTGGCTTCATTTATAAAACCTTCACCATTAATAACAATCCCATCAACAGGAACTTTTGCCCCTGTTTTAACAAGTAGGATATCATCTACATTAACTTCTTCAACTTCAACTTCTGTAAATGAACCATCGTCCATTAACTTCAGTGCACTTTCAGGCGCCATTTCTGTTAATTCTTTAATTGCAGATCTTGTTTTATTTAAAGTTCTAAGTTCTAGATAAGCTCCAAACAAGAATAAGAATGTTACAATTGATGATTCTTCATAGTTTTGAATTAAAAATGCTCCTAATACTGCAATAGTAACTAAAACATCAATACTTACTACTTTTACTTTTAAAGCTTGATAAGCTTGAATAGCAATTGGTAACAAACCAATTATTGATGCAATAATTAGTGGCAGATCAAACCAAGATGTTGTAATAAGTTTACCTAATACAGTAAATTCAAACATAATGTTTTCACTAATCCCAAACCCAAAATGACCTATAAAAGCACCTAAAATCAATATGAAACTCAAAATTGTTATTTTGTTTTTATTTTTTAAGACAAATTTTTGCATATTCTCTACCTACCTTAGGCATTGAATGCTTCATCAATTATTTTTAATACGTTATATACCCATTCATAAGTTTCACACACATCACTAGGAACTAAATAGTTATTTGTGATTTTTCTTAATTCTTTAAATTCATCCGTTAAATCAGGTTTAGTATTACCTGCTACTTTAGTTTTCATATTAATGGTTTCCCATACACGTTTAACATCATGAAATTCCGGATGACTACCTCCATGAACTCTATCTACGACTGGGACAAACTTTTCTAGTTGTCCAAAATACGTTCTTTTTACTTCTTGAAATGAATTTTTCTTTGACATAACACTTTCCTCTTTCTTGTTATATTTGTCAGGACCTTGCCTTACTGTACCTAAAGTTTAACACTTGTTTAGACGATATAAATTGATCTGAGTCAAGTTTTATCTGATGTTTTTTTTCTTTAGCTTATATGGTATAATTTATACAATATTCTTTGCAATAGTAATAG
>CAYJBF010000130.1:0-2766 GCA_964368415.1 uncultured Acholeplasmataceae bacterium
GGTACATGGTATGTATCATAAGGATTTCTCAATGATGCAACATGTAATTCAATATCAAGTTTTACAAGATCTTGAATGAGTTTTAATTGGTTAGGATTACTGCTAGAGTTATACGTTGTTAAAACAACTTGCTTGAACTGTTTTGCTTTACTTATTGCAAGACTTAGTTCTTCAGCTGTTGGATTAACACTAACGTTCATAAACTCAAAATCAGTTAATGAATCTTTTAAGATCTTAATAGCGGAATTTTCACCGTCCGTTAAGTCAGCAAATGTTGTTGCTTGAGGAAGTTGTCCAATAAATAATGTTTTACCTTTTTGAACGAATTTGTCGCCTCTTACTAAGGTTAATGCATTATTCACAACACCCTTAGAAAACGCTTTATGAACATAACTTTCAACAACATCTTTAACCTCTTTGTAATCTTGATTAATGATGTTTGTAGATAGGTTTTGTTTCGCACGTAAGACTCTTTCAACTCTTTCGTCTAAAACTTCCATCGGTAACGTTCCATTTAATACCGCTTCTTTAATTAGTTCACAAACACGTCTTTGTTGATCTTCATAGTGACAATAAAGAACCATGTTAGCACCTGCTAAAATTGCAGGAACAGCCGATTCTTCAGCGCCATAATTATCCCAAATGGCTTTCATTTCCATACCATCTGTAACAATTAACCCTTCAAACTTTAGTTCTTCTCTTAGTAAACCTGTTAACGCATTTTTAGACAAAGTTGCAGGTAAATTATCTTTGAATACATCATAAATAATATGCGCACTCATGAATGATCCAATACCATCTCTAATTGCGTTTTTAAATGGCACTAATTCAACTTCATGAAGTCTAGTAAGTTCATGTTCCACACGAGGTAAACCTAAGTGTGAGTCAACATGGGTATCGCCATGACCTGGGAAATGTTTGCCTGTTGCGATAACTTTCTTTTGTAACCCATCGATAAATGCTTTAGTATATTTTGATACCACTTCTGGGTTATCTCCAAAACTTCTTACCCCAATAACTGGGTTATTTGGATTGTTATTGACATCTAATACTGGTGCGAAGTTCATATTAAACCCTAAAGCGTCTAACTCTTCACCCATATATAAACCAGATAGATAAGCGTTTTCTACATCATTTGTTGCGGCAATAGTCATTGCCCCTGGGAATACGGTTGCTTTATCATAAATACGAGTAACCATCCCACCTTCTTGATCCACTGAGATAAGTGCAGGAACGCCTGTAGTTTTTATTATTAGTTTTTGTAAGTCCTTATTAAGTTGGAAGATTTGTTCGGTTGAACCAATATTTCTTGTAAAATGAATGATATTTCCAATCTTATATGTTTTGATCATATCAATGGTAGATTCACCTAAAGTTTGCCCGCTAAACCCAACCATCATAAGTTGTCCTATTTTTTGTTCTAAGGTTAAATCGCTGACTTTAATCATATAAATGGTATCCTTTCGTGAGATCTCTAAATGATGCCTCATCTTTTAATTGTTTTGCTTTAATCTCTTCTAAGCTTAAAGTGTTATGTGAGATAAATGTGTCGCCTACATTTAAATCAATCATCTTCTTACCACCTTCTGAATAAGGGGGGTTAAATTTAAAATCTTTATGGGTATTTTGAATTTCTTTTAGTAAAACCATCCCAGTATAAACCGCTTCAAATGCATGATAATCAGTAATATACATTTCAAGTCCACTACATACTACATCTTTATGTTTGCTCATAATTGGTGTAAAGTATAAAGGTCTAAAAGTTACCCCTTTTAAGTTATGTTTCTCTAAGGCTTTTAATAAAATTTTAGTATCTAACCAAGGTGCCCCAAAGATTTGAAATGGTTTAGTGGTTCCTCTACCTTCACTAACGTTTGTTCCTTCAAAGATACAATTTGCAGCATATGCAAATACCGCTTCTATAGTAGGAATATTTGGTGATGGCAATACATAAGGAACATCATAATCAAATGCGGTTGAGTCTCTCTTATAGCCTGACATAGGTATAACAGTTAAATCACAATCAATGCCCATTGCATCATTATAGAATAGTGCTAGTTCACCAACAGTTAATCCATAACGTTGTGGAATTGGATAGTATCCAATAAATGATCTATAGTCTAAATTAAGGATATTTCCTTCAACTTTAGATCCTAAATAGTTAGGCCTGTCAAAAACAACCATTTTTTTACCATGTCTTTTCGCAGCTTGCATGGTGTACGCAAGTGTGGAAATATAGGTGTAAAATCTTGTCCCAACGTCTTGGATGTCATAAGCGATAATATCAATGCCTTCTAACATTTCTTCAGTTGGTGCACGTTTTTCCCCATAAAGTGAATAGACAATAATATTGGTTTCACTGTCCGTATAACTATCTAGTTTAACCCCAGCTTGAAGATTGCCTCTAATCCCGTGTTCAGGAGAAAATAAGGCCTTTAAGTTTGTTTTTTCATTTAAGATATCAACGGTGGATTTAAAGTTTTGATCCACACCCGTTGGGTTTGTGATTAACCCTACAGTTTTTCCTTGAAAGATAGATTCAAATTCATTTATTCTTTCAATTCCTAGTTTTAACATTGGCACTGATCCTTTCTAAAAACTTAAATATTGGCTTTGATACAAAAACCCATAATAGTACGGTTAATGAAAGCCCGGCTATCACGTAAATCACCATCATTTGTGGTATAAAAAATAATAATACTGGAATAATCCATAAAACTGAAATAATCAAGGTAATATAAAAATATCTTGCCAGTACATATAGAC
>CAYJBF010000131.1:0-2697 GCA_964368415.1 uncultured Acholeplasmataceae bacterium
CTAATGAATTTGTCACAGTAACCTTTGATTATGGCTATAGCTCATTTTCCAAAGTGAACTGATACCAAAAACCTGTACTTAGTGTAAACTAATATATATGCAGGAGGGAGTAGTTTAGGATACGTTAATTATTGACATTAAACATTTAAAAATAATGAAAAGATAACAAACACAGATTCAGTGTCCGTTATCTTTTTTTAAAGTTAGGGTTATTTTTAATAGAAGTTTATGGGTTAAGTATGGTAATCATTTCTTCTAGAAATCATGAAACTTTTTAATACCATCAAGTTGAGATACGTAACCACATTTCTCTATTATTTGAAGCTTTATTAAGTCATAATAATCACAGAAAAACTTGACAGACTAATCGCCAGTTTCGTCTACTAGAAATAAACCGAGTAAGGACTTAACCTCATAAAAAAACATGTGTAAAACTAAGGAGGTATTATTTATTGATTTAAAAATTTATTCAATATGGTATACTTAAAATATAATTTATCGTTTTAATAGTTTGAAAAAATATAATAAGTGAGGATGCATAATGTCTAAAGGGAGAAAGATATTAAGTTTGGGAATCTTTTATGTTTTAATGTTTTTATTGGTTTCTTGTGGGACCAAGTCATATACAGTTATTTTTAAAGACGATAATGGTATAACGTTAGATTCAAAAACGGTTAAAAAAGGAAATGATGTGTTTGCACCAACCATTGATAGAGATGGATATGAACTAAAGGGTTGGTTTTTTGAAGATTTGGAAATTACATTTCCTTATAAGGTCACTATGGATATGGAGTTTGTTGCTGTATGGCAATTAAATTCTGTTGTAGTTAATGGAGATGTGGTATGGGATGGGATTTCTAATGCTAAAATAGAGATTGGAACTATATTTTTACCTTTAGAAGGTGTAACTGTAGTTCAACCTATTGTAAATAATCAGGGCATTAATACAACAAGAGATTTGAGTGCTTATATTCGGGTTGTTAAGAACGACATTGATAACACGCAACCTGGTGAGAACGAAATTATTTATAAAATTGAAGACCCGGATAATTTAGATAAAGAACCTACCTGTTATCTTAAAGAAAACGGTATCGATGTAGAAGTGGTTCGAAAGGTTGAAATCTATAACAAAATAGAACTTTTTAGTGTCTCAGATACTATTATTACAAAAGGTGAATCATTTGACCCGATATCAGGAATTAGGGCTACAGATTCGATTGGCGAACTAGATAGCAATGATATTGTTATCTTAGGAGAAGTTAATATAAATGTTGAAGGTGAATACAAACTTACTTATATAATAACAGGTTCATTTGATGATGAATTGATTGTTGAAAGAACAATCACGGTAGTAGAAGCAGTTTTAGAAGAACCTGAAAATATTTATATCATGAGTGGTGATGTTACTGAGTATGATCCGTTTCATGTAAACTATTTTGGAAGAAATAAACAAGAAAAACAAAACCTTCAAAAAGAAGTAGAAGAAAAATATAATGTGAAAATTCATTATATACCTTATCCGAAAAATGCACCTTGGGGATTAGAAAGACAAAATGCAATTATAGAAGCACATGAAAACGGAACGCCACTTGCGGATATTTACTATAATATTAGTTCTGATTGGATTCCTTATTTAGCAAGAAATGGTGCGATTGCACCACTTAATGATAATCAGTATATCGATAAATCTATTATGGAAGCAAGTCGTTATTTCGATAAATCCTATGGGTTATCACTGGGGAGTTTAAAACTTGAAACAGGATTGTATTTTAATCAAAACTTACTGGATAGATTAAATATCGAAAATCCGACTGAAAAGTATTTAGCTGGAGATTGGTCTTGGGAGTCGTTTAAGGTATGGGCAATAGATGCGAAAAGTCAGTTATTAGAAGGTGAATATGTATTAGGGGGTTCTACCTCGATTTATGCAGAACAATTAATTCCTCTAAATGGTGGAGAGTTTGTTAACGAAACGTTACAAAAAGTAACATTTAATAACCAACAAGCATTAGAAACTTTAGCATTTATAAAAGAACTTTATGATAATAACTTGTTTGAGTTAAACCACGAATATGAATTAGGTAGCTCAGATTGGAAAAATGGAAAAGTATTATTCCATCCAGGGGATATATCCCAAATTAATAGTTGGGGTGGAGATTCAATTGAGTTCGATCTTGGATTTGTTCCATTTCCAATGAGCGATACCTATATAGCTCAAAATGGTGAGTACCGAACCCCTGTATATGGACCATTGTTTTCTGTAATGGAAAATAGTGATTCCATTGAAAGAAATGAAATGGTATTTAATATTTGGTATGAGTTACAACTAAAACCAACTAAAGAAGAAGAATTAATAGAAATAGAAAATATACTTAAAGATAGATTTGAAAAAGATCTCTATGTTGAAGCTTATTTAACAGTCTATGATAAGGCTTATAGAACATCTCTAAATGGTATGGGAATTAGTCGTTATTCACCAGGGAGTTTTCAAGAAGCAATTATCATAGGGATTGACAATGGATCTTATGAGGCATTATTATCAGAAATAAAAATAAAGTATGAAGATAAATTACTTATTATGTTAAATGGGATTTAATAGTTATTTTACATATGTTCCTAGAGATTCAAATGATAATTTTAATAAATATTTGAATAAGAAGTTTTATGATTAGCTGATGTAGAAGAAAACTAATTAAT
>CAYJBF010000132.1:0-2675 GCA_964368415.1 uncultured Acholeplasmataceae bacterium
CAATATATGTCACTCTTTCCTTTACTAGATTCAGTAATTTCTATAAAGGGTACAAAATATGAGCTTGAAAATGAAGAATTATTTCAATACGATACCTTAGGTTTATCTAATGAAATTCTTGATAAAGAAGCTACCTTAGAGCTTCATAAAGGGGTACTTTTGGTCATTCAGTCTAAAAACTAATTAATAAAAACAAAAACGCAAACCATCAAGCTTGCGTTTTTATCATTTTTGGATAAAAAAAAGGCGAACGCCTTTCTTTTAAGCTCTATTCAAAGTTCCTTTTTTAAGGGCTTTCGCTGATACTTTGACCTTTTTAACATTCCCATTTTCATCAACGATTCTAACGGTTTGTAAGTTGGCTTTCCAGGTACGACGATTCGCATTTAAAGCATGACTTCTTGAATTCCCAAAACCAGTGGTTTTCCCTGTTACATAACATTTTGCCATAGTTTCACTCCTTTTCCGCGTGTATTATATTAACATAGAAAAAAAAGAAATGCAACCAAAAATAATGAAAATGCGTAAACAAAAAGTAAAAATTTACACATAATCTCTCACAATGTTGAGATAATTACTGTCTAAATACCTAAAAATAACGATAAATCTTGCATTTTATTTTGAATTCATGTATTATTAGCATGTTATTAATGATAGTATTTACATATTAATAACGAATACATTGTAATAAAGCGATAAAACAACATTTTAGTAAGAATAATTTAGTTAAATATGCAATTAAAAATCACATAAAAATCTAAAAGATAGTTTTGTGCTAATTAGGAGGATTTGAAAATGGCTAACACTTTAAGTGGCACGTTATTTAAAAAAATGGTCACAAATGGCGCAATCAATTTAAAAAATAATCATCAAGAAATTAATCACTTAAACGTATTCCCAGTACCAGACGGCGATACTGGAACGAACATGCAAATGACTATTATGGCTGGAGTTAAAGAAGTATCAGGATCTAAGAGTAAAAACATTGTAGATGTCTCTAAGATTTTATCAAGAGGATGCCTAATGGGCGCTAGAGGTAATAGTGGCGTTATTCTATCACAATTTTTCAGAGGCGTTTATAACGAAATAGCACAAATTAAAAATGGCAGTGCAACTGTAGATGAGTTCATTGCTGCGCTCGTTGGTGGATACCAAATGGCTTATAGAGCTGTTATGACACCAGTTGAAGGTACGATTTTAACAGTTGTTAGAGAAGCTGCTGAAGCAGTATTAAAAAAGAGAAAGCAACTAAGAAATATTGAAGATGTATTGGTAGTCTATTTAGAACAAGCTAATCTATCATTAGAAAGAACCCCAGAGTTATTACCTGTCTTAAAAGAGGCGGGCGTAGTCGACTCAGGTGGGGCAGGCTTTATTAAGATTATTGAAGGAATGTTATCTGCTGTAAGAGGTGAAACCATCGAAGAAGCACCAGAAACAGTTATGGCTCAATCGTTAGATCATGATGAACATGGCCGTTTTATGGGTCAAGGTGTGGAACAAGCAGACATTCAATATGGATACTGTACAGAATTTATTGTTAAACTTAATAGCGTAGAAAACTTTGATCAAGATAACTTGAAAAATATTTTAATGAACATGGGTGATTCTTTAGTACTTGTACAAGATGAAGAATTACTAAAAATACACGTACACACAAACCAACCTGGTGTTGTAATTACATTAGGTCAAAAATATGGTGACTTACAAACCATGAAAGTTGAAAACATGCGTATTCAACATTCAAACATTGTAGAAGAATTACACAACCATCATGATGAAGAAGAAGTTGAAGTGATTAACTATCAAACGATTAAAGAAGAAAGAACTGCTTACGGTGTAATTGCTGTATGTTATGGTGATGGTATTAAACAAGCATTTAAAGAACTAGGTGTAGATTATATTATCGATGGTGGTCAAACTATGAACCCACCAACCGAAGAATTCGTTAAAGCCGTTGAAGCTGTTAATGCGGATAATGTAATCATCCTACCAAACAACTCAAACGTTATTTTAACAGCTGAACAAACATTAGAACTTTGTGATAAGGATAAAGTCAATATTAGAGTATTAAAAACTAAGTCAATTGGACAAGGCTATGCTTCTATGATGGTATTTGATACAAACCAAGAATTAGATGATAATCTTGAAGCAATGAGCGAAGTTGTCAGCGAAATTAAGACTGGTGAATTAACTTATGCAGTAAGAGATACTGAAGTCGATGGCATCAAGATTAAAAAAGATGACTTTATCGGTATTACTGGTGGAAAGATTGTTGTTTCAATTCCTAATAGACTAAACGCAATTAAGAGTTTAGTTGAACACTTAATTACAGACGATTCAGAAATCGTCACTATCTTCTATGGTAATGGGGTATCTGAAAAAGAATCTAAAGAATTAAGAGCATATGTCCAAGAGTTAAATGACGACATTGAAGTTGAAGTGATCTATGGTAAACAAGAAATTTATTCATATATAATTTCAGTTGAATAAAATTCATAACTTGATATAATTAAAAGGGTAGCAATACCCTTTTTACTTGCGGAGGTGGCGGAACGGTAGACGCGTATGTTTGAGGGGCATATGGCCATAACGGTCGTGAGGGTTCAAGTCCCTTTCTCCGCACCAAGTTGAATGAATAGGTTTGATACAATATGTGTCAAGCCTTTTTTTGT
>CAYJBF010000133.1:0-2668 GCA_964368415.1 uncultured Acholeplasmataceae bacterium
ATAACAAAGGCTCCGTCTGCCTAAGGGCGATTCTGTGACACAATCCATAAAAACAATAAAGCATATGATTTGAAAGTATTTCGAATTCGAAATATAATGGAATTATCAAGGAGATTTTTATCATGAATATTAAAGGTATACACCACATATCAAGCATTGTCTGGCAAGGACAAGAAAATTTAGATTTCTATCACGGGGTCTTAGGCTTAAGACTTGTAAAACAAACAGTAAATTATGACGACCCATTTTATTATCATTTATATTATGGAAATAAGAATGGAGATTTAGGTACTCTTTTAACATTCTTTCCTTGGTCCATTGATAAAATAGAAGGTCAAACTGGAAAAGGTCAGGTGGGCGTCGTTAGTCTAATGATTCCAAAAGGATCTATGGGATTTTGGGTTAAGCGCTTAGATAAATTCAAAATTGGTTATGGTAAATTAGAACGTTTTGGCGATCAAGTACTAAGATTTCAAGATAGACACAATTTATCCTTAGAACTTATTGAAAGTAACTTAGGTCAAATTCACGACTATGAAGTAAATGGAATCACTAAAGAAGTAGCGATTAAAGGTATTTATGGCGCAACACTTTATTCAAATGATTTAGAAGGAACTAAAAAACTGTTTAATGAACTCGGATTAAAGTATGTGGGCCAAGATAATGGCTACATCCGCTTCGATGCGAATAATGATTTAGGAAAATATGTTGATGTTTATGCAGGGGATATTAAAGATGGGATTTATGGTGGTGGCACACATCATCATATCGCCTTTACAATTGCTTCTGAAGAACTGGAATACTATCAAACAACTTTAAGAAAATTAGGGTATCAAGTTAGTCCAGTTAGAGAAAGAACGTATTTTCAATCATTATATTTTAAAGAACCGGGTGGAATCTTAATTGAGTTAGCAACCGATGGTCCAGGTTTAACAGTGGATGAACCGCTAGATACTTTAGGACAAACATTTGTTGTGCCAGAAGAGTTTCTACACTTAAAAGAAGGTTATGAAGGGTTAATGTATCCACTATTTATTAGACAAATTGATACATTAGAAGACTATCCATATGAAACTAAGAGTCAATATGATAGTTATATAACCCATAAAAATAGATTAAATAGAATCAATGAATTGGCAAGACTTTCAAAACAAAGAGAACTCACCAGTTTTGAAATAGAAGAACGGGCACGTTTAAGAAAAGAATACTTGCAAGCGATTCGTTCAACTGTATCCATGAACATGGGTTCTATATCTTATGAAACAGAAACAGGCGAACAAGTAAAACTCGCTAAAAAAGGAGAGTAAATATGAAACAATTATTAGGAATTCATCACGTTACAGCAATAACAAGTGATATTAAAAAGAATTATGAATTTTTTACAGAAATATTAGGTATGCGATTACTAAAAAAATCCATTAACCAAGATGATATTCAAACTTACCATACATTTTATGGAGACGATAGAGGTACTGCAGGATCAGGGGTAACATTCTTTGATTTTAATGGTATTTCACAAGTGGTTCACGGAAGAGATGAAATCTCAAGAATTGGACTTAGAGTACCAAGTGATGAGGCTTTAGAATACTTTCTTAAACGTTTTGATAAGTATGGAGTTAAACACGATGAAGTTATTGATTTGTTCGGTTCAAAGACATTATATTTTGATGATTTTGATGGCCAACAATACGCACTAATTTCTGATGAACATGATCTGTTATGGCAATCTTATGGGATTCCGTGGAATAATGGACCAGTTCCAAATGAATACGCAATTAGAGGTTTAGGTTCTATTTTCTTTGTGGTATCAGATTATGAGTTAATGCATGCAATATTAACCAACGTTATGCAATTTAAATTAATTGAAAGAAAAGGATCATTAGGTCTATATGAAATGAACAACGGTGGAAACGGTGCTAGGGTTATTGTTGAAGAAAACAAGGTATACCCACAAGCCTATCAAGGTTATGGTGGGGTTCACCATGTTGCATTTAGACTAAAAAACAAAGAAGAACTATTTAAATGGGAAGATTTCTTTAGAAGTAAACGAATTGCCAACAGTGGTTATGTAGACAGATTTTATTTTGAGTCCCTCTACATGAGAATGTATCGTAATATTTTATTTGAACTTGCAACGGATGAACCAGGGTTTATAGATGATCAAGAATCATACGAAAAACTAGGCACTGACTTAGCCCTTCCACCTAAGTTTAGAGAACACAAAAACCAAATTGAAAAGCTTATCAAACCATTTGATACAGCTGATTCAAATAAAAAAAGACAGAAAGAATACTTATAAGTATGCAAAACTACTTAAAAACCATGACTATTTTGTTTAGAACTCAACAAAGTGTTCTCGCTTATGCGATGGAAGATATTAAAACGTATGATTTGAATTTTACCGAGTTTTCGGTGTTAGAGACTCTACATAAAAAAGGGATACTTAGTGTCCAATCGATTTGTGATGTGGTATTAATTGCGAACTCTTCGATGACCTATGTATTAGATAAACTAGAAAAACGTGGATTAATTAAACGCTATAAAGACAAAGTGGACAAAAGAATTATTCTTGTGCAATTGACTACTAAAGGTCAACAATTCACAGACCAAATTGTTCCTAAACACTATGACTATATGCTGAATTTATTTCAAGTACTAGATATAAATG
>CAYJBF010000134.1:0-2594 GCA_964368415.1 uncultured Acholeplasmataceae bacterium
GTCTTCAAAGATAAGGAGGTGTTTTTGTAATGTATGCAGTTATTAAAACAGGCGGAAAACAATTAAAAGTAGAAGTTGGTCAAGAAATCTTCGTTGAAAAACTAGATGTTGAAGAATCAGATACGGTTACTTTTGATGAAGTTTTACTTGTGGTTGGCGACGAAACTAAGGTAGGAAATCCTTGGGTTGAAGGCGCTAATGTGGTTGCTAAAGTACTAAAACAAGGGAAAGATCGTAAGATTATTGTTTATAAGTACAAACCAAAATCAAACTATAAGAAGAAACAAGGTCATCGTCAAGCTTACACTAAACTAGTAGTTGAAGCAATCAATGCTTAATCATGATTAGAGCACTGATTAAAACGAACCCAACCCTTATAAAAGTAGAAGGACATGCGGGTTACGACCATTCTGGAAAAGACATTGTTTGTGCGAGTGTTTCCACCGCAATCATTCTTTCAGCTAACTTAATCAAGCGGTTAGGTGAAATGGACAAAGTTTTATTAAACGTGGATGATGGATACTTCTTATTAGAAGTTAAACAAAATTCATCTACTATTAAAGCCGTATTAGATAATCTAGTATGGACGCTTGAAGAATTAGAAATTCAATACCCTAAATATATAAAAATCAAGAAGGAGGGATAACATGTTAAAATTAAACATTCAGTTATTCGCATCGAAAAAAGGTGTGGGTTCTTCTAGAAACGGTAGAGACTCTGCTGCTCAAAGACTTGGACTCAAGCTTTCAGATGGTCAACAAGCATCAGCTGGCGCAATTATTTACCGTCAACGAGGCACCAAAATCCATCCCGGCAAAAACGTGGGTAGAGGTAAAGATGATACCTTATACGCATTAGTTAGCGGCGTCGTTAAATACGAACGTTTGGGAAGAGATAGAAAACAAGTATCGGTCTATGAAGGGTAAGCAGTGCTTATCCTTTTTTTTCATTTAAATGGAGGTAAATTATGTTTAAAGATAGTGTAGATATTTATGTAAAAGCTGGAAAAGGCGGCAATGGAATTGTAGCCTTTAGAAGAGAAAAATATGTTGAATTTGGCGGACCTGCTGGCGGAGATGGTGGGAAAGGTGGATCAATCATTTTTGTTGCTGATGAAGCACTAAATACGTTATTAGACTTTACCTTCAAAAAGCATCTTACTGCTCCAAGCGGCCAAAACGGAATGCCTAAGAATATGTTAGGTAAATCTGGAGAAGATGTTACTTATAGAGTTCCTGTGGGAACGCAAGTGTTTGATTATGATACAAGGAATTTACTTTATGATTTTGCGGTTAACGGTCAACGTGAAGTTATCGCAAAAGGCGGTAAAGGTGGTAGAGGTAATACCAGTTTTAAAACCCACAAAAATCCAGCCCCAAATATTTCTGAAAACGGAGACTTAGGTGAATCTTTTCATTTCCAATTAGAACTGAAAGTTTTGGCGGACGTTGGATTGGTCGGATTACCCAACGCAGGTAAATCAACTTTAATATCAAATGTATCGAATGCAAAACCTGAGATTGCCAATTATCCTTTTACAACCCTAAGACCACACTTAGGTTTGGTCTATATTGATTTAGAAAAGTCATTTGTCATGGCAGACTTACCGGGATTAATTGAAGGCGCTAGTAGTGGGGTTGGGTTAGGGTTCCAATTTTTAAAACACATTGAAAGATGTCGAGTAATTCTACATGTTGTGAGTATGGATAAAGTTGAAAATCCAAATCCTTATGAAAACTTCCTAAAGATTAATAAAGAGTTAGATACCTATGATGCATCTTTACTAAAGAGACCGCTGATCATTTGTGCCTCTAAAATGGACGTAGAAGGTGCAGAAGAACAATTAGAAACCTTTAAAGCTCAAATTGCTGATTCATACCCAATTTACCCAATTAGCGCAATCACTCAAACGGGTTTAAGTACATTAAAGTATGTTCTTTATGAAACTTTAGCAACCATTCCAAAAGTAGAAACGGAATTAATTCATAGAACCTATAATGTTAAAGACGCCGGGGATTTCTTTGTTATTAATTTGGCTGAAGATGGTGTATATGAAGTTACTGGTGAAGGTATCTTAACCTTATTCACAAGAACCAATTTCGATAATGAAGAATCAGTTAAACGGTTCTCACGTCAGTTAAGAAGTTACGGGCTAGAAGATGCTTTGAAACAAAAAGGGGTTCAACCTGGAGACGAAGTACGAATATTTGGCTATTTATTCGAATTGGTAGATTAAAAAAGTTTAAACGATCATTAGAATGTCAATTATTATAAAAACAACTCAAGTTAGTTTGAACCGCTATGTTGTTAGTTAATATAAAAAAGTTTTAAACTATAAATTTTTAAAAATGCCTCCTAATAAATTAGGAGGTTTTCTTATTTAAATCAACATATTATTAAGTTAATATTAATATATCAATAAACAAGATGAAATGATTGAGATGCTTTCAGAATCTAGAAAAACATATGCTTAAGTGATATACATATCTTTCGAATATCATATCAATCCGCTACACTATCATGACATTTATCATAGAGACTTTTCTTATAGTGAAAAAATCAGTTACTTTTATGACAGTAAAACACTCTACTTT
>CAYJBF010000135.1:0-2565 GCA_964368415.1 uncultured Acholeplasmataceae bacterium
ATTAATAAGAAGAAGTGTCATAAGGTGAGTTATTTTAATACCATTGAAAGAAAGACCAGTAGAACTACAAGAGTTCTATTTGATTTAAATACCTTAAGAGAAAAAATGCAGTTGGTATTAGAAGGATTTGATTATTATTTATTCTTAGATTTAGAAATGACGATGCCACCTTATTATAAGACTGAGTTTGAACCAGAGATCATTCAAGTGGGTTATCTACTTACAAATGATAAAATGGAAACCATTAGACAAAATCAGTATTATATCAACCCAACAAAGTATCAAACCATCTCAAAAAGGACTCTAAAGTTCTTAAATGTTGAAAGAACCCAGTTTGATAACGTACCGAGCTATGACTATTTCTACAAAGATTTTAAAGACATTATTGATACTTATAACCCAAAGATTGTGGTGTGGGGTAGAAATGATTTATTGGCATTAGAAATATCTTATAAGATTAATAAAACTAAACCATTAACAGACCACCAATCATTTATAAACTTACTTCAAGTACATAAGAATTACTATAACTTAACAGATGATGTAGGCTTGTTTAAAACTTATGAACACTATTATGGTGGTTCATATGATCAAGTTCATAACGCATTTACCGATGCCTTAGTAACCATGCATGTGTTTAAAGGTTTAATTAGAACCATGAAAAAACAAGAAAAATAGAAAAAAGATGCGAATTTTCGCATCTTTTTTTCAGTCATATAATTAAACGTTCATTATGATTGGAATTAATAATGGTTTTCTTTGAGTTAATTCAAAGATATAACTGGATAAATCAGATTCAATCATATTTTTTAATTTCTCAGTTGGATAATTCTTAGGTTTATGATTGAAATAACTTTCTTGGGCTTTATTTTGGATATTATTAATCATTTCTTCATTGCCCTTCATATAGATAAATCCTCTTGAAACGATGGTTGGGGTAGTGATTAAGCCACCATCTTCTTTAGTCGATAATACGACTGCTAATACACCATCTTCAGAAAGTTCTTTACGTTCTTTAAGAAGTGTTGTTCCTGTTGAACCAATACCTAATCCGTCGATATAGACATCACCAGCCTTAATAGTTCCAGCTAATCGAATCGTATCATTCGTTAAGGCAGCAACATCACCATTATCCATAATAAGAACATTTTCCTTCTTAACCCCTAAATTCACGGCTAATTCTTTATGCTTTTTAAGCATACGATGTTCACCGTGAACAGGAATAAAGAATTTAGGTTTTGTAAGTGCAAGCATTAACATTAAGTCTTGTTGAGCACCATGACCAGAAGTATGGGTATCGGCTACAGGACCGTTGACAATTACTTCTACACCTTTACGGTATAATAAATCAATGATCCTGTTAACCCCTTCTTGGTTTCCAGGAATTGGGCTTGAACTAAAGATTACGGTATCATTTGGGTGAACTTTAATTTGTCTATGGGTATTACTTGCGATTCTAGATAAGGCAGCCATTGGTTCACCTTGAGAACCAGTAGATAAAATGGTTATTTCATTCGCAGGGTAACTGTTAATTTCATCTGGTGTAACAATGGTTCCTTTAGGGGCTTTAATATACCCTGTTTCCATACCGATTTGCATGGCACGTTCCATAGAACGACCAATAACAGCAACTTTTCTATTGTTTAAATAAGAAGCAGTAACAATTTGTTGCATTCTGTACATGTTTGATGCAAATGTTGCGATAATGATTCTACCTTTTATATTAGAAAAAATATCAGTAATTGAGTTACCAATGGTACGTTCAGAAGGTGTTGTGCCTGGATGAATGGCATTGGTTGAGTCGGATAAAAGACATAGTACACCCTCTGAACCAATCTTTGATAATTTATCATACTCGGCTTGTGGACCAACTGGTGTATAGTCAATCTTAAAATCACCTGTATGAAAAATATGTCCATAAGGTGTGTTAAAGTTTATTCCAAACATATCTGGAATCGAGTGGTTTAAACGGATAAAACTGATTTCCGTTTTTCCAAAGTTAAAGATGTGGTGGGCTTTATAGCTCACGATTTTTGGTGGTTTTAGGTTTTCGTGTTCAGAGAGTTTGTGGGCAATTAAGTCTACAGCAATCCCACTGGCATAAATGACAGGAATTTTAACTTGTTTTAGTAAATATGGAATTCCACCGATATGGTCTTCATGGCCGTGGGTGATAAAAAGACCCACTATTCTTTCTTCGTTTTTAACCAAGTAATCATAATCAGGTATTACATAATCTATGCCTAGTAATGAGTTGTCGGGAAACATAATGCCCGCATCTACAATAAAAATTTTGTCTTCTATCTCATAAATATAAGTATTTTTTCCAACCTCGCCCAAACCACCTAATGCAAAAATCCCAATTTCATTGGTATTTAATAATGTGTTTCGGCTCAAAAATAAATCCTCCTTGTTGTTTTTATGTTTTGTATAAACATCTTCATTACCATTTTACACTAAAATCTTGTATAATCAAATTATGCGTAAATTATTTTACAAGATCAAGGTGATTTTATGAAGACAATGTTATTTTTTGATGTGGATGGAACGTTATATGACAATAAA
>CAYJBF010000136.1:0-2547 GCA_964368415.1 uncultured Acholeplasmataceae bacterium
GTCTTATATGTTTTGTGTTACATATGAATGAAATACTAATTCTCACAAACTTATAAGGCTTTAAACGCTCTTCAAGTTGATATAAAGGTGTCTTAATGGTATAGGATTTTTGGTTAACATCACGAATATAAACGGTATCTAAATAAGATTCTAGGTAGTTTATCTCATAAATATTCAAATTCACCCAACCATCTTCTGTCTCAAACAACATCATTTCTTTGTTCCTAGAAACAAGGTTTACTATTTCTTCAACCACGTTTTCCTCTAAGTCATCTAAAGAAATAACCGTTTGGGTGTTATCGATGTCTTCTGTTATTAAGTTGTAGGATTCCTTAAGTTTCAAGATAATATCATTATCTTTCACTTTATCCAATAATAATTTAGCCATCTCTACACCACCTATAATATAGTCCTTTTAATGATTTAAATAAATAGAAAAGCCATACCTTGCTTTTGAGGGGCGATACCTTACATCCATTATAATAAAAAAGTGTCTAAAACGATAGACACCCTTTATTAATTATTCTTATTTACTAACATATGGAACATTATCCGGATCTGTATAGACTCTTGTTCCACGGTTAAGATTTGCAATGGTTTCCATTTCTTCTTTAGTTAATACTAAATCTAAGGCTTTATAGTTTTCTAAGATACGAGATGGGGTAACACTTTTTGGAATCATCATAATGCCTCTTTGAATCCCCCATGCAATAATCACTTGAGCAACAGAAGCTTTATGGTTATCACCAATTTTATCCAAGGTTTCGTAATACTTTCCTTCTCTATTAAAGACTTCACCTTTCATAAATGGACCATAAGAAATCATCTTCATATTATGTTGATTCATAAATTCTTGTAAAGCCACTTGTTGTAAACCAGGATGCATTTCCACTTGGTTAACCATTGGCATGATTGAAGCAATCTTAAATAGATCTAAAAGATGGTGAATTTGAAAGTTCGATACCCCAATGGCTTTAGCCCGATTGGTGTTATAACACGCTTCCATACCTTTCCATGTTTCTTGATTTAAAGTACTATTAGGACTTGGCCAATGAATGATGTATAAATCAACATAATCTAAGCCTAAACGAACTAAGGATTCATCTAAAGCTTCACTGGCTTCTTTAAATCCTAATCGGCGTGAACTAAGTTTCGTTGTTACAAAGATTTCTTCTCTAGGGATTCCTGAATCTCTAATGGCTCTACCAACCTCTTCTTCATTGTAATAAGCTTGAGCGGTATCAATATGGCGGTAGCCTACTTTTAACGCTTCTTTAACTGTTTCATACCCATCATGTTCACTCACTAAAAATGTACCAATACCTAAGACTGGCATTTTTATGCCATTTGAGAGTGTGACTGTTTTCATTGTATGCCTCCTTTAGTTTTCTTGTAAATAAGTTATTTTCTCATTTGTTAAATCTTTTAATAATGCTCGTACCATTTGATGTGCGCTTAGGTGGTCATGAATACTAAACATGCCAACGGTTGCGTGAATATATCTGGCCGGTAAACCAATGGTGGTTGCTACAACACCATCTTTATTATGTTGAGCTTTTGCTGCGTCCGTGCCGCCTTTAGAAAAATACACTTGATGTTTAATATTATTTTTACTTGCCAAATCTTTAAAGTAACTAAATAATGAAGCACGCATAATGTTACTTGGATCATAAAGTCTAACTAAGAACCCTTCATCCATTTTACCCGATGCATTTGGATCTAATAAATCATTTAATGGACTTGCGTCTAGTGCAATAAACATATCTGGGCTGATTTTATAAGTACTGGTTCCTGCACCTCTTAAGCCAACCTCTTCTTGAACAGTTGCCCCAATTGCAAGATTAAACTCAAAATCAATTTCATGACAGTCTCTAATTAATTCTAATGCCATTCCAACACCCCAGCGATCATCCACCGCTTTGGCGAAGACACGTTCTTGATTATGTGAATACATAAATGGCGTTTTAGGTAAAACCATTTGTCCGACTTCAATACCTGCTTTAATTATTTCTTCTTTATTCTTTAATCCTACATCAAGCACCATATCGTCAAATGATACTTTTTGATCTTTTGATAGATGGGGTGGTATCGAACCTATAATTCCAGGGATATCACCATTAGGTGTATGAACATATAGTAATTGTGAGATAAATACCTCAGGAATCAGTCCACCTATTGGGATAACTTTAATTGCACCATTGGCGCGAATATCTGATACCATTAATCCCACCTCATCCATATGTCCCGCAATCATTACGGTTTTTGCATTTGGATTTTTTGATTTCTTATAGGCAAATATACTCCCTAAATTGTCTTTAATAATTTCGTAATTGGGATACTTTTTAATTTCTCTTAAAACGATAGTTTTGATATTTTCTTCCCTGCTTGAAATACCAAAAGCTTCTGTTAATTCTTGATAAATTGAATCTATTTTCATTATTTTCACCTCATATATATTTATTATAACATGTAAAAATTATGGATTTCACTTTTATTCGTTTTATCTAAGAAATAATTATAGATTTTTTAAAGGAAAAGCCCCTAGAC
>CAYJBF010000137.1:0-2416 GCA_964368415.1 uncultured Acholeplasmataceae bacterium
TTACTATATTGTTTGTATTTAGTTTTTTAGCTGGGTGTGATGTGGCTAAAAATTTAGATTATAGTGATTTTAATAATAGACAAGTTAATAAGACTAATGCGATGGAACAAGTTGAAGGTACTTATTATATTTATGTTTATAGCAATAACTGTCAGTATTGTGAAAACATTAAACAAGATGTATTAAAGTATGCTGATAGTGGCTCATATAAACTATATTTATATAACTTCTCATCCAATCCCATTGAAACCACATCAGATCCAAATTATTCTAATGTTGGGGCAACCTCCATGTTAAGTGTTAGATTATTTGGAACTCCAACGTTATTCAAAGTGGTTGATAATGAGATAACAAGCCAATATGTGGGCTACAGTCAAGTTAAAAACGAATTAACATAAAAAAAACGCTCAATGGCGTTATAGTTGATTTTTGGTACAGCCTCGGGGGCTCGAACCCCGGACCCACAGATTAAGAGTCTGTTGCTCTACCTACTGAGCTAAGGCTGCATTTCATGCTTAATTATATTAACACGTTTAAATTTAAAAAACAACCTTTTTTATTATGAAAAAGGTTTATTTGGATAGGAAATAGGATATGGATATTATTTTAAATTATGAACCTCAAGACGAATTTGAGAAAAACGACAAAGCTTATATCATTCGTGCTTATGAATTATTAAAAGAAAAACTCTATGGTAGACATCAGTTTTTTCATTTTACTGCCTCAGGGATTGTCTTCAATAAAGAGAAAACAAAAGTCTTATTAATATATCATAAGATATACGATAGTTGGGGCTGGATGGGTGGTCATATGGACAATGACTATGACTTTAAGTATGTGGCTTTAAAAGAGATTAGAGAAGAGTCGGGTTTAACGCGTGTTGATTTTTTAATGAATGAACCAGTTAGTATAGAAATATTACCTGTTTGGATGCATCATAAAAATGGAAGTGTGATTTCTTCACACCAACATTTTAATGTTTCGTTTGCTTTTGTGGCTGATGAATCTGAAACTCTTACTGTGAATCACGAAGAGACAAATGGGGTTAAGTGGGTTAATATTAGTGAGATAGATACAGTGGTAAGAGAAGCTGATATGCTTCCGATATATCATAAAATAATAGATAGGGTGTTGAAATGAAATTAGTTATATTTGATCTAGATGGAACCATCTTAGATACAGTTTTAGATTTAACCAATGCGGTTAATCATTTGTTAAGTAAAATTGATAGGCCTTTAGTTGAGGCTCATCAAATTAAAGCGTATTTAGGTCAAGGCCCAAAATACTTATTAGAACATGCCTTAAATGAAACCTTAGAAGGCGAAAAATTTGACAGGTATTATAAGATTTATAATGATTACTATCAAGTCCATCAATTAGACTATACTAAACCCTATGATGGTATAGAAGAAGTCCTTAAAACATTAAAAGAAAAAGGCTATTTACTGGCGGTTGTGTCTAACAAACAAGAACCAGTTACCAAAAGCTTAATGGAAGAGTTGTTCCCAAACACATTTGATTATGTGATTGGCACATCTAAAACCAATTTACCAAAACCTAATCCAATGATGGTAACTAAAGTTATGGAAGTTTTGAATATAGATCCCAAAGACGCTATTTACATTGGGGATACACAAACGGATATGAAAACAGCAATTGGGGCAAAATTAAGGAAGATTGCGGTCTTATACGGGTTTAGAACAAAACAGGATTTAATACCCTTTAATCCAGAATATTTTGTGGATACACCCATAGAAATATTGGATATAATAAAATAAAAAAACTAACTATTTTAGTATAGTGTTCAAAATATATTATCCATGTCATAATGAAATAAAAACAAGGAGAAAAAATGAAAGTAGTAGGCACAGAAGCATTCTTTAAAGGCATGGGTAATGCAATGGGTATTGTTGTATTATTAGTTGCTGCAGGTGTATTTGTTGAAGGGTTAAAATCAATTGGCGTTATCGCTCATTTACAAACCACCATGCAAAACATAACTTTACCTGGATTTGTCCTACCATTAATCTTAGTCTTATTGACCGCTTTAATCGTCTTATTAAGTGGTAGTGGTACCGCATTATTCTATGCGATGGTTCCATTAATGATCCCGCTTGCAGTAGCAGCAGGTATCTCACCTCTAGCGGTTGCTGTTCCAATGGGATTAGCTGGAAACTTATTAAGAGCTGTTTCACCAGTTTCAGCGGTCGTTGTAATTGTTGCAGGAACGATTAAAGAAGATCCAATGAAGATTGTTAAACGTACTGCAATCCCAATGGTTGTTGGGGTTCTGTTCATGTTTGTACTTTCTATGCTATTATTCTTAACAGGTATTGTAGCATTACCTAGTTAATTAATAATTTCATAATAAAAACACTAAAAAAGTATTTTGATGCAATCAAGATACTTTTTTTTC
>CAYJBF010000138.1:0-2352 GCA_964368415.1 uncultured Acholeplasmataceae bacterium
TATAATAAACAACACGGGTTTATAAATATAACTTTAAAACCTAAGGAAAAAGGATTTATCTTTACCATTAAAGATACAGGTATCGGTATCTCTAAAGAAAATCAATCGAGAATTTTTGAGCGTTTTTATCAAGTTAATAAAGGTAGAAATTATGGGGTAAGTGGAACCGGATTAGGGTTATCGATAGTTAAACATATCGTTATTCTATATGAAGGGACCATTGAATTAGAATCAGTTCCAAATGAAGGAACAACCATTAAGGTTTCTCTTCCGTAAAAATAGTAAAATAAAAGGTTTGACCTGAACGGTTCAAACCTTTTTTAATTACTTTTTAATTCGTTTGTTTAAAATGTGGGTGGCAAGAAGTAGTAAGCCTAAAGCAAACACCACGACAAATACCATAATTAAACCAATTGGGATATCCATTCCCAATAGTCCAATTTCATTCATACCGTAAGCTTCCTTCAGTTCAATGGTTAAATTAACAATTTCTTCTTCAGTAAGATTTCCAGTTAAATTTGTTGTTAATATATCAAAACTTTTTGGAAGCATTGCGTTTCTAAGTAAGATGGTCATATGGGTAAAAGGCATGACACTAGAAAACAGTTGTATGCCTTTAGGTAAAATAAATAACGGCATATAAATTCCAGAAGAAAACCCAATAATAGTCCCAAACACACCACTAATTGCCCCGAAGGCATTAACCGATTTTATGAGAGACGTTAGAAAGACCATGATGGCAGTAGAAACAAATGAAAACAATATGGTGTATGAAATCGTCGTAATAATGCTCACTAGTGGATAAGAAATTCCAGTTGTTAAGGTAATTATACTAAACGCTCCAACCACCATTAAGACACTGATAATGGTTGTGATAACAAATGAAGATAAGTAATAAGCTAACACAATGATAGGCCTTTTTATTGGGGTAACTAAGAACCCATCAATTTGTCGGTATTCGAAGTCATTAATAATATTTCCTAAGTTTCCAAGTGGTATAGATACCGTGTTAATAACAATAAGCCCAGGAATTAATTGGGAATAAACTAAGAAAGTTAATTCTTTATCTGATAATAATCCACTTAAACCAGAGGGTTTCATGTTCTCCGCTAAAAATAACATATATAACCCAAGCAAAATGATAACTGATAAAAATGAAAAGAAGACCGCGGTTTTATCCCTTAAATAATTTTTAATGTTTCTTTTAAATAGGGCACTTAAACTATACATTTTGTTCACCCACCACATTGACGAAGACATCGTCTAATGTGCCTTTAATCACTTCAAATGTTTTAATGTTTTCCTTAATATCACCAATTAAGTTTAAAGTATCTTTTGTATCTGTAATTTCAACATAATATTGATCGGCTATGACGTTATAGACTCTACTATTTGAATTTAGGTAGGCTTCTAATGTTTGTTTATCTTTAGGTACGAGTTTAAAGAAATCTTTTGAATATCTTTCTTTTAGTTCAGAAGGAGATCCAAATACCACAATATTACCCTTATGAATAATAACCACATGATCAGCATTGGCTGCCTCTTCCATATAGTGGGTAGTTAAGAAAACAGTAATGCCTTGTTTAATTCTTAAATCTTCAATAACATGCCAAACAATTTGCCTAGTTTCAGGATCTAAACCAGTGGTTGGTTCATCAAGAATCAAGAGTTCAGGTTTCGCAAATAAAGCTCTCGCAATTTCCACCCTACGTTTTTGTCCACCCGATAGTGTGCTAAATCTTTGATTTTCGATGTCATTAAGTTTTAAATACTCAACTAGGAAAAGATAACGTTCTAAAACTTCTTTTTTATTGTTAGAGTACAATGCGCCTCTTGAAAGAAGATTTTCTTTAACTGTAAGTAATTTGTCTAAGACATTCTCTTGGAAAACCACACCTATTTTACTTCGAATATAAGCATCATCCTCTTTGCCATTTAATTTTACTGTGCCCGAGTCTTTAGCAAGTAAAGTAATCATCATTTTGATGGTGGTAGATTTACCTGCGCCATTTTGACCTAAGAACGCATAAAGTTCCCCTCTTTTAACAAAAAAAGAAATGTTATTGACGGCAACTAAATCCCCAAACTTTTTAGTCAAACTTTCAACTTCTAAAATTTTATCCATTACTATCTCCTTGTAAGGTTATTTATTTAATTAATCAATCAATATAAATATATCATTAATATTGAATCAATCCCAGTAAAAAGGTAAACTTTAATGACATTTTACATGAGATTTACAATGATAAATAATTCGAATGCGTTAACGAAAAATACTATATTTATTATATACCTCTAAGGTTATTTTGTATACAATAAATGGTTTAAATTGTGTATTGCAACCCAAAGTTG
>CAYJBF010000139.1:0-2322 GCA_964368415.1 uncultured Acholeplasmataceae bacterium
GTCTCTTCTTACATTTTTGACTTCTAACATAGTTTTCCTTCCTTATTTACTTAATTATGATACTCTTTAAAAATAATACCATACATCCACCAAAATTACGAATGTATGGTATAAATTTTATAATTATTTTACGCTTTATTATGTATTCTGTTTGCTAAAATTTCTTTAAACTCATCAATTGTTACAGTGACTTGTTTTTGATCGCCATACTCTCTATATGTTACGGTTCTTGATTCTATTTCTTTATCTCCGATAACCAGTTGATATGGAATTTTATTGGTTTGATGGTCTCTAATCTTATACCCGAGTTTTTCATTTCTTACATCTAAATTAATTCTATACCCAAGTTCAGTGAATATATCTTTTAATTCAGTCGCATAAGTTTCATGGAAGTTTAAGTTAACAGGAATTATGGCTAGTTGTGTTGGGGCTAACCATAATGGGAAGACACCTTTATACTCTTCAGTTAAATAGGCAACAAACCTTTCCATGGTTGAAACAATACCTCTATGAATAACCACTGGAACATGATCGTTTTTACCATCTTCACCCACATAGGTTAATTCAAATCTTCTTGGTAATAAGAAATCTAATTGAATGGTTGATAACGTTTCTTCCATACCCATCGCTGTTTTAACTTGAACGTCTAATTTTGGACCATAGAATGCAGCTTCACCAATAGCTTCAGTGTACGCTAAACCAAGTTCATCCATTACTTCTTTTAATTCTTTTTCAGCATGTAACCACATGTTATCATCATCAAAGTATTTTTCTTTATTTAATGGGTCTCTATAGCTCAAACGGTATTTAAAATCATTAATTCTAAAGTCTTTATACACTTCAACTAAAAGATTTAACACACGTTTGAATTCTTCTTTAATTTGGTCAGGTCTGACAAATATATGCGCATCGTTTAAAGTCATTTCGCGAACCCGTTGCAACCCTGATAATGCACCACTCTTTTCATAACGGTGCATCATGCCTAATTCTGCAATTCTAATTGGTAGTTCCTTATAGGAATGGACTTCATTCTTAAAGATTAACATATGATGCGGACAGTTCATTGGGCGTATAACAACCGTTTCACCATCTCCCATATCCATTGGTGGGAACATAGAATCTTGGTAATGATCCCAGTGACCAGAAGTCTTATATAACTCTACATCCGCTAAGATTGGGGTATAAACGTGGTCATAACCTAAACTAATTTCTTTATCAACGATATAACGTTCAATTGTTCTTCTAATCGTAGCCCCGTTCTTTAACCAAAATGGAAGTCCAGCACCAGCTTCAGGGGATATCATAAATATCCCTAATTCTTTACCAATCTTACGGTGATCTCTTTCTTTTCTTTCCGCTAACATCACAAGATGACTATCTAGTTCAGCTTTAGTAAAGAAACTTACCCCATAAATTCTTGTTAACATCTTGTTGTTACTGTTACCTCTCCAATAAGCCCCTGCAACAGAAAGCAATTTAAAATGTTTTATAACACCTGTACTTCTTACATGGCCACCTCTACATAAATCAACAAAATCACCTTGTTTATAAACAGATATAACATCATCTTTTAAATCTTCAATCATTTCTAGTTTATAAGGGTCATTTTTAAATAAGGATTTAGCCTCTTCAAAAGAAACTACTTTTCCTTCTATAATTTCATTACGTTTAGATAACTCAACCATTTTCTCTTCAATCTTTACTAAGTCTTGATCACTAATCTTTAAGTCATTAAAGTCAATATCATAATAAAAACCTTCTTCAATAGCGGGTCCCACCCCAAAATGGGTGTTTGGGTATAAACTTTGAACAGCTTGAGCCATTAAATGGGCAGCTGAATGGTTTAATACGTGAAAGGCTTCATGATCTTTTTCGGTTACAAGTTTAAAAGATCCATCTTCATACATTGGTTTATCTAATTCAATTAAGGCATCATTATAAACAGCCCCAATGGCTTTTTTAGATAAACTAATAGAAATAGATTTCGCTACCTCAAAAGGGGTAGTCCCTTTTTCTACTTCTAATACATTTTTATCAGGTAATATTAATTTCATCGTTGTTCTCCTTTTTTATAAAAAAAAGTCCTTAAGAATATATCCTAAGGACGAAATAATCGCGGTACCACCTTAGTTCTAGATAAAATCTAGCCCTCTTTAATCTTTAACGCAGAAGTTACGGCCTAATGGCTGCTAGATCGGGAGTATTTAGTCTCGTTGTGGCTTACACCGTCCCACATCGCTCTTTTTAAGACTCTTTTTTGTCCGAGTTACGCATTTCATTTTTAATTATATCACTTTAATAAATTTAGTCAATTATTTTCAT
>CAYJBF010000140.1:0-2171 GCA_964368415.1 uncultured Acholeplasmataceae bacterium
CACAAGCCGCTAATGTTGTTAAAATATAATTAACTACTAAAGCAAAAGGACTTTTATAAGTCCTTTTTTCTTTTTCACATACTTTAACATATAAATGGGTTGTAGAATTCTTTATAAATTGTTATAATATTTGTAAAGAATAGGGAGACGATAATATGAATGTTGAATTACTAGAAGTAGAGAAGAAACACCTCTTATCTTTAAAAAAAGAGGTTGATAAGGCGTTATTTGACAAAATCGATGATGATTTTAAAATTAAATATGCCCATGATGCGGTTCATATTGAGGGGGAAAACTCAATTACTTTGGCTGAAGCTTATACCTTACAAAAAGTTTCAACAGAAAAACGTATATCTGAGCTAGAACAAAAAGAACTATTGAATCATCTAAAAGCATATGAACTTGTAAAGAAAGAAGCAATAAAGGGAGCAGTTGTTAGTGAAGATCTAATTAAAGACGTTCACCAACAAATATTAGAAGATATTATGCCAGGTGGGTTATACCGTCAAGTTAACATAGGCCTAAAAGGGTTACACCAACCACCTGATTATGTAAAAGTATATGATAGAATGAAAAAACTCATCAATGATCTTGAGTTTAATTTCAAAGGAACAGCAATCGAAAAAGCAGCCTACATTCATTTAAGTATTGGTAAAATACATCCGTTTATTGATGGCAATGGAAGATTAGGTAGATTAATGATGAACTTTTATTTAATCCAAAATGACTACCTTCCTATTTCAATAGCAGAAAAAGACAAAGCGGCTTACTTTGAAGCATTAGATCAATTTAAAATCCAAAAGCGTATGGATAAAATGGTTGATTTAATAGTCAAACTACTATTAGAACGTTATAATGAAGTAAATCAAAAACTCCATTAAATATATACCCAGCGAGAACTCGCTGGTTTTTTTTGCTGTTTTGAATGTTTTTTTCATTTTAATTAGGTATAATAGTACTGTATGAAAAATGAAACTAGAAAGTATAAATTAGCTCACATAACAAGATATATAGGGGACGCGTTTTTTTATCCCTTTTTTGGTTTATATTTATCAACCATAGGAAAAACAAAATCCGAAATTGGTTTAATTTTAATGATACTGCCCTTAGTGGGTATATTTATTAACCCATTATGGAGTATATTCTCTAAAAACATCAATTCAAACCGGATATTTGTTATTTTACTTACCATTTTAGAAGCGCTGGCTATTATTTATTTAATACAAGTAGAAGCTTTGCCATTTATTGTGGTAGGGGTATTGGTATTAGCAATTGTTGGTCAACCATATTACACGTTGTTTGATGGATACACAACAATATATAGTATGCAACATAAGGTTGATTATACTTCAATTCGGTTGTTTGGATCATTTGGTTTTGCTGTAGGAATTTTAGCAAGTGGATATTTAATTGAATACCAAGGTTATGAATTGGTCTTTATGATTGCTGCAGCCCTTTATTTTGGGGTGTCATTAATTACAAAATGGATTAAACCCATTAATTTAACGGATGATTTATCCTTGAATGAAAAACCACAACCGAAACAATTATTTATGAACAAGAAGTTTTTATTATTTGTGGGATTTTTCTCAATCAGCTTATCAGTAATATTTGGGGCCGATAGTTTCTTACCACTATTTTTTGAGACCAAAGGGATTGGGCCAGATGGTTATGGTTGGATCTCGTTTTTTACAGTATTGATAGAACTGGGTATCTTGCTACTATTATCTAAATATGGTAAAAAGATTAAATTAAAGTGGATTATGATAACCATTGCGGTGATGAACACACTAAGATATTTTATTTTCAGTTTAGATTTAGATATTAACCTTATTATCGCGAGCAGCTTATTAAGATCTGTCATTATTGGTGGTTTACTTTACGTGAGTGTCGCGTATATGCAAAAGAATGTTTCTAAGAAAAACATCACCTTGGGAATGATGATTTACGGGTCTGTTAAATCCGCATTACAAGCGTTGTTAACCTTATGGGGTGGGTATTTTATTGATAATAACGGATACTTTAGTTTTTATGTAATTGTTACCATATTAGCGGCCAGTGCGTTAATTTTCATCGATTATCGTGAAAAACAGGATAATATGGTATAATTAGAAACGGTGATAAAAAATGATTATAGGTGACATTAATAAATTAAAAGTAGAAAGAAAAAC
>CAYJBF010000141.1:0-2085 GCA_964368415.1 uncultured Acholeplasmataceae bacterium
GACTAATCTTTTTAGTTAGCCATTGTGCAATAGAGACAGCCGGATTGAAGTGTCCTCCAGAAACGCCACCTAAAGCATAAATCATAGCTGTTAGCGATAAACCAAATGCTGCAGCTGTTGCGAGCAAGTTACCACCAGTTAATACTGCGGTAGTTGTCCCAACAAATACCAAAACAAATGTGCCTAATACTTCGGCAATAATTCTTTTAAGCATGTTTTAAACCTCCTATGCCTAAAAGTTTACCACCATGATTTTATTTAATCAAACAGGTTGTTCAAAATACGTAAAAATCCGTATATTATGGCATTTATTTTATCAAATGTCTAAATTGTCTCATATAACCGCCTGATAAATTCGAAGTTTCACTTGAAATGATCATAGCTTTGTCATCCATTGCTTTAATTTCTTTTACAACATTTTTAGAATCTCTTCTATTCGCAAACACCATTAAGACCATTCTCTTAGAATCTTTTCCAAAAGCTTCTAAAGTCGTTGCGCCGTATCCGAGTGCTCTAATTTTGTCTGTGATCACGACACCTTTGTCATGAGGAACAACAGCTTGAATAAGAACTTTACCGACAGCTATCTTTTGTTCAAGTGTAGAACCTAAATAAACCCCTGCAGCAAACCCTAATCCGTAAGCAACACCTTTCATCGGAGACTCAGATAGACCCATAATGACTGAGCTTGCGACAAATACCCATAAGAATATTTCAACAAGTGCTAAAACAACACCGTAATTACGGTAGCCCTTATTAATTAATATGAGTCTTAAAGTCGAAATTGTAACTTCAATTATCTTCGCAAAGAAGATTAAAAACAGTTCTAAAAACGACGTTTTTGTTAATATTTCCATAAAACTTTCCCACATATAAAATCACCATGATTAGTATATCATAAATAATTAAAATAAAAAGAGAATAAGTAGTTATTTTTTCATTACAACTTCTTGGAGTTTATTAATTTCAGATAGGGTTAATTTACGGTATTGTCCGGGTTGTAAACTAGGGTCTAATTTAAGTGGTCCAAAGGTAATTCTCTTTAGATTAGTAACCCTCATGTTTAATGATCCAAACATACGTTTTACTTGATGATATTTACCTTCTTTTAGGGTTAATAAGGCTTCGTCATTACTTAACAGAGTAAGTTTAGCAGGAAGACAAATCGACCCATCTTTTAAAACCAAACCTGATTCAAACTGACTTTTATAAGATTCAAGAAATTGACCTCTAAACTGAACAAGATACATTTTATCAACATGATATTTTGGGCTAAGTAGTTGATGTGAAAGTAATCCATCGTTGGTTAATAGAATTATACCCTCAGTGTCTTTATCTAAGCGTCCAACGTTAAATAAATCATCTTTTGTATATTCAATTATTAAATCACGTGTTGTCTTATCAATTTCATCTTTAGAAGCAGAAATAACCCCTTGGGGTTTATTTAGCATATAGTATACGAACTGATCGTAAGTAACTAAGTTACCTGATACTTTGATAATGTCTGTTTCAGTTACATTTGTTTTAGCTTCTTTAATGATTATATCGTTTATGGTTACAAGTCCTTTTGAGATAATCTTCTTTACTTCACTTCTTGAACCACTACCGGCCTCACTTAAATACTTATCTAATCTCATCAAATCACCAATAATATTATAACATTTTCAATCAATTGAATAAATAATGGGATAAACATGAATATTTTCTCATAATTTTGAAAATAAAAAAAAGGAATTTTAAGGTCTAAAATGCTATAATATTATTGGTGATTTGATGAGAGCAACTGCAGCAAAAAGTAAGATAATAGGTGCGACCAAAACCCTCTTAAAATCAAATCCCAATATTACGGTAAAAGAGATAGCTGAGGCAAGTTATGTAAATGTAGCAGCTATTAATTATTACTTTGGCTCTAAAGACAATTTAATCAATATTATCTCTACTGAGTTTGTTAATGAACTAAAAGAAGGGATTATTCGAATAATAATACAACATACTGACGATAGTGATTTAAAATCACTTTTTGATGAAACTTTTAAGTTTGTAAAAGACATGATAAATGATAATTTTGGTATCCTATATCATTTA
>CAYJBF010000142.1:0-2075 GCA_964368415.1 uncultured Acholeplasmataceae bacterium
ATGTTACAAATGGATAAGTTCCATGATCTAAACATAATAATGTCCCTTGAGCCCCTTCAAACAAGATTTTCTTTCCTTTTGAAATAGAATCATTAAGTAGTTTTGACGTATCTGTAATAAATGGTTTTAATTGCTTGCCGTAACGAATAAGGTTTTCTAATAATGTTTCAGCCTTATAAGTTGGTAAACCATAAGACTTTAACATTTGGTTTTTATGTGGTAAGACTTCTTTAATTCTTTCTTCTAGGATAACTGGGTCTAATAGGTCACCCATTCGAATCCCAAGTCTCGCACTCTTATCTTGATAAGCTGGCCCAATCCCTTTTTTTGTCGTACCAATTTTATTGGTCAAGGCATTTTCACTAGCACCATCTAAATCAATATGATAAGGCATGACTACATGTGCTCTATCACTAATAAATAGTTTAAATTCTCTTGCGTTAATTTTTTGGAGTTCTTCAATTAATGCGAGAGGATTAATAACCATTCCATTTGCCATTACATTAATTGTATTTGGATTAAATATTCCTGATGGAATTAATTGTAATGCATATTTATTTCTTCCAATAACAATGGTATGTCCAGCGTTATTCCCACCTTGATAACGACAAATCACATCCGCTTTTTGAGCTAAAAAGTCTGTGATTTTACCTTTACCTTCATCACCCCATTGGGTGCCAACAATGACTAATGTTTTCATTAATTTACCTCACCTAAAATATGTCTTGCGATATATACACCATTTGCCCCAGCTTGCGCTAAGCCTCTGGTAATGCCTGCACCGTCTCCAGCCATATATAAGCCTTTAATTCTCGTTTCAAAATTTTTGTCAACTTCAGGTCTAGCACTATAAAATTTAGTTTCTACACCATAAAATAATGTGTGTTCTGAAGCGATACCTGGCGTCACATGGTTTAATGCTTCAACCATTTCGATTAAACTTTTCATCGTATTATAAGGAAGTACTAGCCCTAAATCACCAGGCATGGCTTCTTTTAAGGAAGGTATAACAAAGCCTTCTTTAAGACGCTTTTCAGTGGTTCTTCGGCCTTTAATAATATCACCATATTTTTGAACAATAACCCCGCCCATAGAAAGTCTATTCGCCAATCTTCCTATCATATGAGCAAATTCATTTGGTTCATTGAAAGGCTCTTTAAATTGGTGTGATACAAGTAGTGCAAAGTTTGTATTATGAGACCCTAATTTTGGATCTCTAAAAGCATGACCATTAACCAACATCGTACCGTTTTGATTTTCAATAACAACATGTCCGCTAGGGTTAGAACAAAATGTTCTTACTTGTGTTCCTACTGAGGTATTATAAATAAATTTACCTTCGTATAAATGGTTGTTAATTTCTTCCATAATTAAATCATTGGTTTCAACTCTAACACCGATATCTACATAGTTATTACTCATTGGAATTTTATGTTTCTTACAAAACTTTGTTAAAGTCGTTGCCCCTTCTCTACCAACAGCAATGACAACATTGTCTGCAAATACTTCTGTACCATTTTCTAAGATAACCCCTTTAACATGGTTATCTTCAACAATAATATCGGTAACGTTTGTTTTAAAACGCATTTCAATTCTTTTTTCTAGCCAATCATGAATTGATTTCATAATTCGGAGGTTCTCTTCGGTTCCTAAATGTCTAACTTTGGATCTCAATAACTTTAACCCAACAGCAAGAGCTTTCTTTTCTATATCTCTAACCGCGTCAGTGGTCGGATCAGTAATCTCATTGGTTGCGCCGTGGGTTAAGTTAATTGAGTCAACATACTCAATTAGATTTTCAACCTCAGTGTCGCTTAAGTAGTCTGTCATCCATCCACCAAACTGACTGGTAATGTTAAACTTTCCATCTGAATAAGCCCCTGAGCCACCAAAACCTGCAGTAATAGAACAAGCAGGATGACAGCTTGCGTGTCCTGTTAGATCAACCGGACATTTAGTGAGTTTACCCATTAAAATTGGACATTTTCTATTTTTAATATTATGTCCTCTATCTATCATTAGAACCTTAAATTCAGGGTTCTTTAAGGCATATTCATAAGCCCCATATAATCCAG
>CAYJBF010000143.1:0-2018 GCA_964368415.1 uncultured Acholeplasmataceae bacterium
CTATTATATCATTTTGTTTAATAAAAAAATGTAATGATTCATAGTCATGATTATCTAAGTCTAAGTAAGCTTGAGCTTGTTCAACCACAAACACTTCAGCTCTCAATCTCAATAATTGATATAATTCAGTAGTGGTTAACTCACTAAATGTTTTCATTGTAATCATATATACCTCCAAAATATCTATTATTATAATACGTTTTTTGATGAAAATTTTCAATTATTTGATATAATGAATTGGGTGATAACATTGGAAGGTATCTATTTAATCGATAAAAAGAGCGGAATGACTAGTTTTGATGTCATACGGATACTTAAGAAAAAATTGAATGTCAAGAAAATTGGTCATACAGGCACACTAGACCCGTTTGCAACCGGATTACTCATTATCTTAACAGGAAGAACCACCAAGTTATCTGACTATTTACTAAATGATGATAAAACTTATATTGGAGAAATAACTTTTGGAATTTCTACAGATACCTATGATTTAGAAGGAAACATTGTTGATAAATTAGATAATTTTAATATAAGAGAAGCTGACCTAAATAAGGCTTTTAAAGCATTAAATGGACAAATAACTCAAATTCCTCCCATTTATTCAGCAATAAAAGTGGATGGTAAGAAGCTTTATGAATATGCAAGGGCGAATAATCCTATAGAAATTATGCCGAGAGAAGTCAATGTGATGGAATTTAAGCCAACTAGTACTTTAATTGATAATAAGATCTCTTTTATCGCTAGTGTTTCAAAGGGGACTTACATTCGTTCATTGGGTTTTGACCTTGGATCTAAACTAGAGATACCATCCCACTTATCATCTTTAAGGCGTATTAGAAGTGGTAAATTTACCATCGATAAAACTTATGATTTAGATACGATTGATGAAACTACTAAACCTTCTATTAGTTTAATAGATTTCGCAACTTCTTTAGATAGAGTTACAATAAAACCATATTTAGAGAAACTCGTTATGAACGGGGTTTACCTAGATTCACGACAAACCAGTCTAACTACATTATTTTCAGTTTATACTGAAGATAACCGCTTACTAGCAATCTATACCCCTTATGAAGATAAATATAAACCTTTAATTATTTTAGGAGATTGAAATGAAAGTATATAAAGATCACTATCAAAACATTAAAAACTTAGAACCACTTACCCTAACTATAGGAAATTTTGATGGTGTCCACACTGGTCACCAAGGTTTAATTGAGTTTGTGAAGTCATTTAAGGATACAAAAGGCGCCTTATTAACCTTCTATCCTCATCCTATGAAAGTGTTAAGAAATGTTGAGTATCAACAAATTAGTACTTTAGACCAAAAAATCAAATTTATTGAACCTTTTAATTTAGATTACATGTTTATTGCAACCTTTGATGAAGAATTTTCTTCATTAAGTAGTGATGAATTTATTGATTTCTTAAAGAGACTAAATGTCAAAAGAATTATCATTGGTCAAGATTTCAGATTCGGTAAATACGCTAAAGGAACTGTTTCTGACTTACAACAGCACTTTTTAGTAGAAATATTTGGGGATGTTAAAAAAGATAACATTCGTATATCGACAACCTATATTAAAGACTTAATCTATTCTGGTAACCTTGAACAAGCTGAAATTATGTTATCAAGACCTTATGAAATAACTGGAAAAGTTATTCATGGAGATGGTGTCGGAAGAACTTTAGGCATGCCAACCGCCAATTTAGACGTTAATAGCTATGTTTTACCAAGAAATGGTGTTTACTATGTTAAAGTCCTATTCAATGATAAAGTCTACGGTGGTGCATTAAATATTGGTTATAATCCAACAATTAACTACTCTGTAACAAAACGAGTAGAGGTCCATATTTTAGAGTTTAATGAAGATATTTACGGAAAAGAACTCACTTTACAGTTCATGAAATATTTACGCCCAGAATATCAATTTAAGTCCAAAGACCTTTTAATGATGCAGTTAGTTAAAGATATTAGTAATGTAAGAATGCTGTATAATGAGGATAAAGAAATCTAA
>CAYJBF010000144.1:0-1958 GCA_964368415.1 uncultured Acholeplasmataceae bacterium
CCTGTAATATTGTTTTCTTTTGCAAGTTCGACAAGCTCAACAACTTTTAAAGCACTTAAGTCTTGTTCTTCAGCAACCACTGTTTTTACTTCAGCTTTTTCTACTTTTTTAGCTGCTTTAGGTGCTACATTACCATTGATGGCATTTCTAGCGACATTTACTAATTCTGCAAAAGTTTCTGCATCATTCATTGCAACATCTGCTAACATTTTTCTGTTGATTTCAACACCTGCTAAATTTAATCCGTGGATTAATTTAGAATATTTAAATCCGTTTAACTTTGCAGCTGCGTTAATTCTTTGAATCCAAAGTTTACGGAAATCTCTTTTTCTTTGTTTTCTACCGATGTATGCATAGTTTAATGCACGCATAACTTGTTCGTTAGCAGTTCTGTATAATGTTCTCTTAGAACCAAAGTAACCTTTGGCTAATTTTAATATTTTTTTACGTCTTCTACGTGTTTGTACACTATTTTTTACTCTTGGCATGCTTCCTTACCTCATATTAGAAATAAGAGATTTGATACGTTTTTCATCACTCTTAGATACTACAGTTTCTTTTCTTAATTGTCTATTTTGTTTTGTTGTCTTGCTCGCTGCAAGGTGGTTCTTATATGCTCTACCACGCATTAATTTACCGGTTCCGGATACCTTAATTCTTTTCTTAAGGCCACTATGAGTTTTTTGTTTTGGCATAATTGTTCTCCTTATTTCTTCGCTATTGGTGCTATGGTCGCGTAGATTGATCTACCTTCCATTTTTGGCTTAGCTTCGACCTGGATGGTATCTTCACCGAACATACCAATAAATTGATTTACCACATCAAACCCTTGATTTGCGTGTGTAATCATTCTTCCTCTAAATCTTAAGCTAATTTTAACTTTATCGCCCTTTTCAATAAATTTTAGGGCTTGATTAAACTTTGTTTGTAAATCATGGTCGCCAATAACCGCAGACAATCTTATTTCTTTAACATCTACAAGTTTTTGGCTTTTCTTCATTTCACGTAATTTTCTTTGTTGTTCATAACGATACTTTGAATAATCCATAATTTTGGCAACAGGCGGATTTGAGTTAGGGCTTACTACAACTAAGTCTAATTCTCTGTTATAAGCTTCCCTAAGCGCCTGGCCACGCTTCAATACTCCTAATTTTTCCCCATCATCTGTGATGACTAGAACTTCATTAAAAGGAATATTTTCATTGTAAAAATCAGTCTCTTTACCTTTCTTACTAGGCATTCTATTAATATAAATCACTCCTTATCTTAGAATTTAATTAAAAGAAAAAGTGGATATAAATACCCACTTATAATAGTCAACGTATATTTGTGCTATTTGCCCAAAGACTCAAATCAATCAGGCGAGAAGTGGATACTTCTTCTTTTCACTTATTCAATTCCATTGGTATTATATCTAAATTGTTCTACTAAGTCAAGAAAAAAATTTTAAATGTTTATTAGTTCCTAAATAATAGATCAATAAGACCATCAAGAGTATATGTTTATACCCATATATTGGATAATTCAAATCTAAGACTGGGTAAAAGAATGCAATATATTTGGTAATTAAATGATCAAACATATAGATTCTATCAAGTAATACAAACAAGAGTGAAAACATAATTGTTAGTAAAATACTCTTAGACTTTCCTAAAGCCAAAACAGTTATACCATGAACTAACGTAACATTCAAGACCAAATGAATAATATAGGCATAGTTAAATGGTTTTAATCCAAATGAGACATACCGAATCACTTGATAAATACCATAAAATAATAAGGTTACCCCTATATAGAACAATAAATAGCTCATTATTTTACTAATAACATACTTCCTTTTATGAATTATCCAAACATGAGGTTCTTCAAAACAAAACATTTCTTTTGAAGATATAAATACCCATAAACTTAATAATAAATTCACCGCTATAAATGAATCTAACTCATACGAATTACTG
>CAYJBF010000145.1:0-1950 GCA_964368415.1 uncultured Acholeplasmataceae bacterium
GATTAAGTTAGAATCAATTTCTTCTAAGTTTCCATTTCTTCTAACGACCGCTTTAGGTGTTGCTAATTTTTTTAAAGCCTCAACAGCTTTAGAAGCTTTTTCTTCCTGGATAACTCCAATAACAGCATTAATCAAAACAACCGCTAATATAATAATCGCATCCGCATATTCTCCAACAATGATGGTCAATACGGTTGCCCCTAATAAGATATAAATGAGCCAGTCATTCAGCTGTTCTAAAAACATCCTAATGATGCTTTTTTTCTTACCTTCTTTTAATTTGTTTTCACCGTACTTGATTAAACGTTCTTCAACTTGAGCGGTAGTCAATCCTTGATGAACATCAACATCTTGCTCGGCTAGTACTTCTTTTATATTTTTTAAATATTCTTGCATAAAAACCCTCCTTAAATATATAATAAAAGACCATACCAAAAAATATTGGATATGGTCTTGCATTCCTCTAGGCATTCATATCCGGGATTTCTCCGTGTTGACGAATATGAAACTTTAGCTACTCCCCACAAAATAATACTATTTTAGTAGTAACTTAAATCTTTATCTTTTTCAATGTAAATTATTTTTTTACGTCTTGATCTGAACTTCTTAGTGAAGTATCTTTAATCGGATCATTTTTGTGTTCTTTAACATGGACAAGCATAAATTCATTAGCATTTCCTAAACTCTTCGATAATAAGAGTGGTGCAAAGAACTCATACACTAATACCACTGTTAGCACGATTGCTTTAATTCTTGGGTCATCTAGATAAATAACAGCCATAGTTGCTAATGCAATTTCAATCCCACCATGTGTGAATAAACTGGTTTTTAAATATTTATCTTGAGCTTCACTGGTTTTAGGTGCAGCAATTGCTCCTAACCAACCACCCACATACTTACCTGTTAAGTTTGCAGCAATCATTAATAACGTTAATCCACCGTATGTAACTAAATTTGTGATGTTTAATTCTGCACCGGCAATTACGAAGAAAACGATTAAGAATGGTGGCATGAAGTTATCAAGTGTGTCGGTTTCATACTCAAACGTTTTCTTATCAAGCATGTTTGTAAAAACAAATCCAGCAATTAATAACGTAATATAATATGGTACTTCAAGTAACATAGATGCAGCAGTTCCGAAGAAGATAACCACTAAACTACTTACTAAGTATGGTTCATGTCTATCTGTCTTTTGAAATCTTTGTAGGACATATCTTTGAAGGTATCCAAACAATAAGCCTAAAGTTATACCTAATAATACCGCAATACCAAATTTTTGTAGGAATGGTACAAAATGAGTGAATGCTAAAGTTGTATCATTCTTCAAGGCGATTGATATTGGTAATACCATCAAGAAAATGAAAACAGCGACCAAGTTATCCCAACCCGCAATACCACAAATTAAATTGGTTAGTGGTCCCCTAGCTTTATGTTTTTTAGTAATCTCAATAATGGGTGCTGTGGCAGTTGGAATACTTATAGCAGCCATAATTAAACTAAACCATAATGGCTGTCTAAATAATGAAAACAGTGCTAAAGTTAATCCAAATATTAATACTACTTCTACGGCTAATACAACTAATATTTGTTTCAAATGGGCTTTCATATTAGGCCAAAATAACAAGGTCCCGAAAGAAAATGTGATAAAACCTAATGAAATATTTGAAACAAACTCCAATTTTAATACTGTTTCATGGGTTACAAAACCAAACCCACTTAATAACATACCTGCTAAAATGTACCCCATAATATCAGGCAGTTCGAAATGTGAAGCAATTTTACCTAATGTTAGCCCTAAAGCCATCATGATAGATAAGTATAAAAGAATTTCATATGCCCCAGTTAAATCAATTGCATGAACTAAAAACATTAATACGCCCTCGCAAATAGTATCGTTTGAGTTGCCTTTTTACCGGTAACTGGACAAACTTCATATAATAATGGTTCATC
>CAYJBF010000146.1:0-1944 GCA_964368415.1 uncultured Acholeplasmataceae bacterium
TAACAAATATCGGTATAGCCCCACTAAAAATCAACGCATTAATAATAGATTTATGTACATTTCTTGGAAGAATAATCTTTTCTTTTGCTTTAACAGTGGTCATAATCATCGCTAATATTGCGCCGGAAGTGCCATTTATCATGAAAAATGCTTTATCCGCATTAAATGCGTCCGCCATCAATTCTTGAGCTTCCATAATTACACCTGTCGGTTTACTCAGTGTATCTAACCCTCTTGGTGCGTTCGCATCTAGTTGATAGATTTGATTACCCATGAATTTTGTCAAATCATTTTCTTTTCTGCCTAATTTATGACCGGGAACATCAAATGGTGTAACATTTGATGTTCCATATTCTTTTAATTTTGAAAAAAAGGGAGTTTTGGTATGATCCTTTTTCATTTATGCATCACCTTATGAAAATATTATCATATAACCTAATAAAAAGGTATATAAAATGATATAATAAGTTTGGTGATACAGTTGAAATTCATTAAAAAATACCGCATCTTAATATTCTTTCTTACCTGCATTATCTTAGGGTTTATAACAATGCCTCTATTTCATGGTGGCTATGTTTTAAGTTTAGTTCACGCTTATTTAGGATTAAAGTGGTATTATCATATATTTCTATTCATCGGGGCCCTTTTTTCAACCCTTGTTTTACATGAAATGACTCACTTAGTGGCTTTCCTTATTAAAGGCTATAAAAACGAAGCAATTATTTTACTATTTATGGTTTTTTATAAAAACAGTTCAAGTAAATGGCGTTTAAAAATTGATTTTAAGATGTTAATATTAGGGGGTGGATTGGTATTTACCAAACTAGGGAAAATAAACAATGAAGAAGACTTTAAAAAGGCTTCTAAGGCTACTGCGTTTTCACTAATCGCAGCACCTACAATGACCATCGTCAGTTCCCTTGTGTTACTTTTTATATCACTGGTCTTTTTCTACCAAAACACAATATTAGTTCCTTTAAGTTTATATATCTTGATTTTTAGTTTAATCTATACATTCGTATCCACTAAAGAAGCTAACCAAATATTTGGTGACTTTGTGGCTTATAAGAAAATGAAAACCGATAAAGATTTCGCTTTTACAGCAACCCTTCAATATTCAGATGAAATTACAAAATACCAATTGGATATCATGCAAGAATATGTTAATACCTATAAGAATCTTAGTTTTAATTCTAAGTTTATGACCTATTATTTGTACCTACTAGAAAAAAACTTATTCAATGACACTGAAGTTAATTTGAAAATTTATGAATTAACTTACCCTTACATCGTTAACGATTATTCCTATACTAGATTATTAAAATCTAAGTACGGTATTGAGATTATCCAAAGTGTCATTTTATACGCTTCAAAACTTGGTTTTACTGATCGTTCTATTGCATTATTGGATCAATATATAAACTATTTAGAAGATAAAAAGGTAAACTCAAAATATATTACCTATATTACCAAACAAACCCACCACTTATTGAGTTTATCTAATGAGTCAACTTTTATCAATAATAAGAAAAACATTACTTCTTATGGTTTATCATTTATCATGAACCATATTCCTTCTTTTATAAATAGTGAACTAGAAAGAAACAAGGGATTTAATGAATTTGAGTTGAGTTGTCCTGTAAAGTGGGAAGAATTATAAAAATTTATCTCTTTAAACCTTGATTCCCCCCACACCATGTGGTATAATCATTCTTGCTGGTCCGGTGGTGTAGTGGTTAACATGCCAGTCTGTCACACTGGAGATCGCGGGTTCAAGTCCCGTCCGGACCGCCACCTTAATTAGCGTCGTTAGCTCAACTGGACAGAGCATCTGACTTCGGATCAGAGGGTTAAGGGTTCGAGTCCTTTACGACGCGCCAGAGATAACCTCGGGAAGTAGCTTAGCTTGGTAGAGCGCCTGGTTTGGGACCAGGAGGTCGCAGG
>CAYJBF010000147.1:0-1924 GCA_964368415.1 uncultured Acholeplasmataceae bacterium
GATGATAGAAGAGATGAAGTTATTCAGTATGTTAAAGACAAGTATGGATCTGGCCATGTTTTATCCATTAATACATTTTCTAAATTTGCCTCCAAAAGTTCTATTCGAGATATCGCAAAAATTAAAGGTTATAGCCCCTCTGATACCAATCAAATTGTCAAAAGAATTACTACCTCGCCAAATCAATTAGACGGGAAACTAAATGAAATTTTAACATTATCAAATCGTTTTGAGGGACTCCCTAGACAAACAGGCACCCATGCTGCAGGAATTATATTAGCTAAAGAAGATTTAAGATTCCACATCCCTCTTCAACAAGGTCCGATGATTTATCAATCACAATTTGAACATGAAGATTTAGATGACATGGGCATATTAAAAATAGATTTTTTAGGGATTAGAAATTTAAACATGATCAATAGAATGTTAGAATTAATTTCTAAGCATCAAGGAACTGTATTAGATTTAGATAAAATTGATTATAATGACACAAACACATTTGAACTTTTAAGTAGTGGGGATACCGCTGGTATTTTCCAACTTGAATCTCAAGGGATGCGAAATGTTTTAAGAAAACTTAAACCCAATCATTTTAATGATATTGTTGCTATACTAGCCTTATACCGTCCAGGTCCAATGCAAAATATTGATACTTATATCGAAAGAAGAGCGGGTGAAAAATATACTTCTATTGATCCATCCATTGAACCGGTATTAAAGGATACATATGGCATTATAATTTACCAAGAACAAATCATGATGATTGCCCAAACATTTGCTGGGTATACATTAAACGAAGCCGATTTATTAAGAGTAGGGGTTTCAAAGAAAGACCACAATATTTTAGAAAAAGAAAAAGAAAGGTTCGTTAGCCGAAGTATCCAAAATGGCAAAACAAAAGAACAAGCTGTTACAATCTATGATTATATTTTAAAATTTGCGGATTATGGATTTAATAAATCTCACTCTGTAGCTTATAGTCTAGTAGCTTATCAAATGGCTTATTTAAAAGCCAATTATTACCCAATATTTATGAGTGTATTAATGAGTAAAGTAACCACTTCAGATACCAGCACCTATGAATATATCAAACAACTTAATAATAGAGGGGTTCAAGTATTAGCCCCTAATATTAACATTTCTACAGATGAATATGAAATCCATGGTAAGGATATTGTTTACCCCATCACAGGGATTAAGAGTATAGGACAAGTCGTAGCGGGTAAAATTATCCAAGAAAGAGATTTAAACGGCCCCTTTAAAAACTATACCGATTTAAAAGAACGGTTAAAAGGTGTCTTGACTCCGAGAGTTATGGAAGGTTTAATATTTAGTGGTGCTTTAGACTCGTTTGGTCTAACCAAAAAAACGTTGTTTGATGAACAAGCCAGTTCGGTTCAAATCTATCAAACGGTCGTCTTTGACATTAAAGATACGAATATTAGTGAATATCCTTTAGCTGACTTAATTGAAAAAGAAAAAGATGCGTTAGGTTTTAATCTAACCCATGCCCCGGTCTTACCACATGAAAACTTAATTCAGTTAAGGAATCTTACACCTTTATCAAAACTAACATTTAAAGTAAAACAAGTTAAAACACTTGGACTTCTTAAAACAATTAGAGAAATCACAACTAAAAAAGGTGATCCGATGGCATTCATCGATATCACAGATTATTTAACTGTTATTGGGGTAACTGTTTTTCCAGAAGTATTTGAAAAATTTAAACTATTTATGGAAAAAGACCAAGTTTATATATTCACTTTAGCAGCTCAAAATTATCAAGGTGGTAAATGGATTTTAAAAGATATAGAAATGATTAAAGAGTAAAAAAATCCTCGCATTCGAAATGCGAGGATTTTTATTTAAATTGAAGGTATATCTCTAATAATAATATAAACTAAGTATCCTAAATACATTAACG
>CAYJBF010000148.1:0-1866 GCA_964368415.1 uncultured Acholeplasmataceae bacterium
ACTTTGGAAAATGAGCTATAGCCATAATCAAAGGTTACTGTGACAAATTCATTAGATTCATCGATTACTTCATCTTTAGATTCATTGTTAAAAACTTTGTTTGAAAACTCATCTAATGCTTCACACCCAGTTCCTACCAATAAAAACCCTATTATCAATAATAAAAATATTGTTTTAAAAGATTTCTTCATTATTTCACCCTTATCCCTCTTATTAATATATCATAAAGAAAACCGAGTCTCGAAAGAGATTCGGCTTTCACATTTTCTTAGTTATTTTCAAGCCCAACACTATTCATTTGGACGCCCATTATGATTTCTCATATATTGATACATTTCTCGATAGGTTTCACCTAAACCTTCAGTTTGATCAATAAATGAATCTCTTAATGTTTCAAGTTCCGTCTTAAATTCTATTTTTAGATTATCTAAGGCAAGTTTAAGCTCCGTAAGACTGGCCTCTAAAGTAGCTTTTTCTTCTTCATCTTCAGTTACTGCAATTTGAGCTTCTATTTCAGCAATTTGAAGATTATAATCTTGGATTTGAGGTAAATAGGTATTAAACAATACTTCTCTAGCTGCCAAGAATTCTTCTCTTAATGTTTCAGTAATTTCCTTATGTTCATTATGCGCTTCCATAATGACTTCTTGTAGCTCATTGACTTCCATTTCAAGTGCTGCTTCTAAAGTTAATTCATCATCAACAAATACAGCTTTTTTCGCGATAAATAAGAAACCTGGTGAAACATCATAACTTTGAGCTTCTAATAAGAAATCAGGAACATAACGGTTGTCTAACTTATCTTCTGCACGACCTTTTACTGCATGATTCTTCAATGAATTATTAACATGATTTTTAATCCTATTTCTTAGTGTTTCTCCAATTTCTTGATTTTTAGAGATTGCAGTAACTAACACAACCGTATCTTCTTCATGAGCTTCAATATAACCTAATTCAATTGATGTATTAATGATTAATTCAATTGCATCATCAATATTCATCCCAACTAAATGTAACTCAGCCAATAAAATTTCTCCATCTTCATTTAAAGCACTCACATAGATTACCTTATCTCTTGGTGTAACAATTAGCTCAACGCTAGGGTTAATATCTAATGTGACATACGTATCATCTGCTGCAGATACACTTGTACAAGATGCAACCCCTACTAATAAAGCTAGTAAAAACATAAAACTAATAACTTTTTTCATATTTATTCCCCCTTCTACTAAGTATACGGAAAATAGTCTAATTTCATTGGTAGTATTTATCAATAAAAATTTTAATCACCAATCAAATTTATTCACCTACACCATAATGATAACTCTATGTAAAAACCTATAATGAGTGAATAAATCGTTATTTTAGGTTATTAATTCGCTATATTAAATATTTTCTTCATTTATAACTTGTTATTTCAAACTTTAATTGATATAATAACCCGTAACAAAAATAAGAAAGTTATTATAAGGTGTTACCGCACCTTTTTTTTATGACAGAAAGTAGATATATGACATTTAACGAATTAAACATTATTACCCCTATTTTAAAAGCAACAGAGTTAGCTAACTATGATACAGCTACTCCTATTCAAACTGAAGCTATTCCTTTAATTATCGAAGGAAAAGACTTACTCGCAAGTGCCCAAACAGGTACAGGTAAAACAGCCGCATTTGCGATCCCTATCTTACAAAAGATATATGAAAATAAAGAACCGGGTGCTTTGAGAAAAATTAAAGCCTTAATTTTAACGCCAACTAGAGAGCTTGCAAACCAAGTAAGTGAAAACTTTACACGTTATTCAAGATTTTTAAACCTTAAAAATACCGCTATTTATGGTGGGGTTAACCAACGCAAACAAGAAAG
>CAYJBF010000149.1:0-1849 GCA_964368415.1 uncultured Acholeplasmataceae bacterium
TAGTGGCTAGTTGTATAAAGAAAAGTGAAGTAGAATTGGTTTTTGAAAGCTTATTTGAAAACCAAAATTTAAATGAAGTTACTGAAGATTTAGATTTTCCAACTGAAGTGGATGGGGTTTCAATCGTCTATGTATCAGGGCAACCTTCAGTCATTAATGATCAAGGGAAAGTAACCCCGAAGAATGTAGATACCGTGGTTGAAGTAATGATTATCTTGTCTAAGGGAGAAGAACAACTTCAAAAACGTATTCAAATAACGGTATTAAAACTTAGTGTTAATTTAGAAGATATTTATTCAAATATATTTAAGGATTATGATTTGGACAAAGTTTCTACAAATCTTAATCTCCCTACTTTAGTAGATGGCGTTATGATTAAATATGAGTCTTCTAATGAAAACATCATTAGTAATACTGGACAAATTACCAAAACTCATGAAAATCAATATGCAATTATGACTATTACATTGACATTTGAGAATCATGTATTAGAAAAAACGCAATTAATTACCGTTTTGTTGGATCAAGAATTACTTTTAAATCATGTTTATAACAATTTATTTAATGATATTGATTTAAATAATATTGCCAGTGATATTACTTTAAAAACCTTTGTTTCAGGTGTTGGAATTACATATTCATCTAATCAACCTGAAGTATTTTCAAATACGGGGATAGTTAATAGAGGTACTATGGATGTCACTGTAACGGTTAATGTTAGTCTAATTTACCGTTCAGCTTTACTAGAAAAATCCGTGACTGTTGTGGTTTTAAAAGATCCAAAATTACTCATAAATGATGTGTTTGATGGGTTATTTACAGAGGTTGATTTAGATAATGTTACCAGTAATTTGAATTTAAAGAACAATGTAGATGGGGTATCAATTACCTATAGTTCAAGTAAACCAACAGTACTATCGGATAACGGGATTGTTAACCGCGGTTCAAAAGATGAATCCGTGGTATTAACTGTAAATTTAGAAGCCGAAGGCACATTAAGATCTAAAGTGGTGTTCTTAACCGTTTTAAAACAAGACATGCTTTATTTAGTTGATGAGTTAGATAAGTTCATAACCTCAGGAATCACGCCAGTAGGGGAACAAAATGTTTTAATCATCCCGATTAACTTTACAGATTATTATTTTAGTAATGATGATTTAATGAGACTTGATTTGTCGTTTTTTGGGACAAGTGAAGAAACTGGATGGGAAAGTGTACAGTCTTATTATGATAAAAGTTCTTATGGTAATTTTAGTTTTAATGGTACTATCTTAGACCCTTTCCAAACCAATAAACCATCCACTTATTATGCAAGTAAATACAATTCAGGTATTGATGCAGATTATGAAATCATAAAAGCGGCATTAGATTATTACGATCCAACGATTGACTTTAGTTTATATGACAATAATAAGGATGGATATATTGATGGGTTGTATTTCATTTACGCAACCCCAGTATCGTATGAAGAAGGGACAGGTTCACCGAATGAAAGTGAATTATGGTGGGCTTATGTTTATCAATACTTAACAGAAGATTATGAGTATTATGATGGTGTGGAGGCAAACTATTACCTATGGGCAGGTAAAGATTTCATGGATGAAGCACTGGTTTATGATGATTATACTGATGTGATTGTTCCGGTGAACGCAACCACATATATCCATGAAACAGGCCATATGTTAGGTTTATATGATTATTATGATTATGACCCAGATAAAGGCCCAGATGGTGGTCTAGGTGGTGCCGATATGATGGATTATACAGTGGGTGATCATAACTCGTTTAGTAAAATTATTCTAAATTGGGTAGACCCTATTATTGTGAATAACGAATCTCGAACATTAAC
>CAYJBF010000150.1:0-1848 GCA_964368415.1 uncultured Acholeplasmataceae bacterium
AATTAATATATAATAACCATACATAAACTTCACCAACTTAATTATAACGCATTTTTATAAATATAACCACATTTTCATATGTTATAATATGTTAGGAGTGATAATATGAAATACCCTAAATTTCTTAAACAAGGTGACACAATTGGTATTTTTGCCCCAAGTTTTGGAGCAAATATCGAACCCTATAGATCTAGATTGGAATCAGGCATAAATAAATTTAAATCTCTTGGTTATAACATTGTTACTAAAGGAGATATCTTCGGATACTTTAACGGGGCTTCTTCATCAAAAGAATCAAGAGCACAGGCATTTATGGATTTATATAAAGATCCTACGGTTGATTTCATATGGAGTGTTGGTGGTGGTGAATGGATGATGGAGATGATCCCTCATGTTGATTTTGAAAATTTGAAACAATACCCACCAAAGTTTTTCATGGGTTATTCAGATAATACAAACCTGACCTTCTTAATAAATTTACTATTAAATACCGTTAGTATTTACGGGCAAAATGTTACAGAATTCGGGATGCTTGAATGGGATCAATCTTTAAACCAAGCTCTTGATATCATAACCGGTAAAACTCTGCAACAACAGAGTTTCCTGCTACATGAGCCGTTGGATGTTGAACAAACACACCCCCTTCAAAGTTATCATTTAACGGAACCTTCTGTTTGGAAAAACCTTAAAGGCGAAGCTGAAATAATATTAGAAGGAAGATTACTTGGTGGCTGTTTGGACATCGTATTAGCTTATCCAAAAACAGTATTTGATCAAGTAGATAACTTTATTAATGAGTATCAAAATGATGGAGTCATTTGGTTTTTAGAAGCCTGCGATTTAAATGTATTTGCCTTAAAACGTGCCTTGTGGCAACTTAAACAGGTAGGCTGGTTTAACAATATTAAAGGGATTATTTTTGGTAGACCAATGTCTGCTACACCGATTTTAGATTTAGATCAATATAAAGTAACATTAGATATTTTAAGTGATTTAAATATCCCAATCATAATGGATGTGGATATTGGCCATATTCAACCAACTATGACAATATTAAGTGGTGCTTATGCAAAAATTGTTTCTAAAGATGGTAAAGGTAGTATCACATATATCTTAAAATAATAATAAAGGGTTCCCCGACGGGAACCCTTATTTTTATCCGATTGATCCTTCCATCTCAAGTTTAATTAGTTGGTTTAATTCAACTGCATATTCCATTGGAAGTTCTTTTGAGAAAGGTTCAATAAAGCCCATAACAATCATTTCAGTGGCTTCTTCTTCAGTTAGTCCTCTACTCATTAGGTAAAATAATTGGTCTTCTGAGATCTTTGAAACAGTTGCTTCATGTTCTAAGAAAACATCACTGTTCTTCACAACGTTAACCGGAATTGTATCACTATAAGAATATTCATCTAAGATAATCGTATCACATTCAACGTGTGCTTTAGCGCCTTTAGCATTTTTACCAAAATCAACTTTACCACGGTAATTCACTTTCCCTCCACCTCTAGAGATGGATTTGGAAATAATGGTTGAGGTGGTATTTGGGGCTAAATGTATCATTTTAGCACCTGTATCTTGGTGCTGTCCTTTTGAAGCAAACGCAATTGAAATCGTTGTTCCTTTTGCACCTTCTTCAGCTAGAACACAAGATGGGTATTTCATGTTTAGGTTGGACCCTAAGTTACCATCGATCCATTCCATATGACCATTCTTTTCGACCCAAGCTCTCTTCGTTACTAAGTTAATAACGTTATTTGCCCAGTTTTGAATGGTTGTATATCGACAATGACCACCTTCATGAACCACAATTTCAACAATCGCGGCATGAAGTGAATCTTTTGTAAA
>CAYJBF010000151.1:0-1846 GCA_964368415.1 uncultured Acholeplasmataceae bacterium
GAGCCATCCTTATCCCACATCTCTAAATTGTTTTCTTTTAAATCCCACTCATCATTCCCACAATAAACAAAGTTGGCTGATAAAGTCATTTCTATATATAGTTGGGTTAGTCTGTCTGTATCTTCTAAAGATACGCCTTTAATATTTGCCACAGACTCAATGAGTGTATAAATATTTTGCTTGCCGTTAATTCTAATGAACTCTTCGGCGATTTCAACCATGGATTTTGATTGATCAAATTGCGCCATTTTTAATCCTCCTATAAAAAACTTCACATTATTTTATACGAAACTATTTGATAATGCAAGTGTTATTGACATATTTTTTTAGAAATTTGTATTTCTTAATCATATTAGTCAATTTTTAACCTTTATGATTCACCTGTTTAGGTCTTTGTTAAGACATTTCTATAAACAAATTCTAATTTTATAATATTTTTATTTTTTTTATGAAACATGAATAAAACACTTACTTTAATTATACTTTTTATAATAAAAGAAGAGCAAAAGCTCTCTTTTATAATACGACTGATAATACTGCCATTAAAATTAATACCAATAAAATGATTAATATCAGTTTATAAGCTTTCTTAATTGCGCCAATTAAGCCCCCAATAATCAAGATAGCCACACCAATGGCCCCCAATATCTTGATCCATTCATCTAATGGTTCGACATAGGTGGTATATAAGTCAAGTACTCTACCATCAAAATTTACTGTGGTTTTTAACCATCCATTAAAATCAGTAAATAGCAGTCTAAACCATTCGAAAAACTCTAACATTTTTTCCATGAATTATCCCCCCCTTTTTGAAGATTACTTTATTTTTATCCTATTTTCTAAGGCTAAAGATAAAGTCTTTTGATCGGCATATGATAAGTCACTTCCTACAGGGATACCGTAGGCAATTCGACTTACTAGAATATCTCTTTGTTTTAATAATTCTTTAATATAAGTTCCAGTAATATCCCCATCTACTGAAGCATTTAGTGCAATAATAACTTCTTTAATATCTTTTAATCTTAGTAAAAATTGATTGAATGTTAAATCAGAAGGCTCAACCCCTCTAGAAAAGTCTATTGTCCCACCTAATATATGGTATAAACCATGATAAGAACCGCTATTTTCCATAACAAATAAATCTCTAACCGATTCAACCACCATAATTGAATCTTGATGACGGGTTGGATCTGAACAAATGGGACAAACTTCTTCCATCATTGCCCCGCACTTAGGACAATTCTTAATTTTGTCTTTAATAGACCCTAAAGAACTACTTAGGTTAATAACCTTTTCTTTATCCATTTCAGTCGCAATAAAGAGGGCTAGCCTTCTAGCAGTCTTTTCTCCAATTCCTGGTAAGGCTCTTAAATCTTCAACGAGCTTATTAAAGGGCTCTGGGTATTTCACTTAAAATCCCATCCCCATCGTGTACTTGCTCATTTCTTGAGCGGTGGTTTTATCAACGTTTTCAACGGCATCATTAATCGCAATTGAAATTGCATCTTGTAACATATCAATATCATCTAATAAATCGGGATCAATCTTGATTTCTACAACTTGGTGACTTCCAAGCATAACCACTCTAACACCACTCGCTTTACCTTCAAATTCTGTCATTTGAAGACGTTCTTGAGTTTCTTGCATTTCTTTTTGTATTTTTTGTAACTTCTTAATCATATTTTGGTTCATACTATTACTCCTTTATTTTTACTATATCTTCGCCAAAGAAATCCAAAGCGAGTTTAACCGTTTCTGGTTGCCACTTTTCTTCTCTGGTCTCATAAATATCTAATTGTAGTTTTGGTAAATCTGGATTTCTATTTCCACTAGCCCATTGTTCTTT
>CAYJBF010000152.1:0-1845 GCA_964368415.1 uncultured Acholeplasmataceae bacterium
CTGGTCTTGATTTATCAACCGCCGCTACTTCATCGTCTTTTAAGTTAGCCCATTCTGGTTTAACTGGAACTTGAACTAAGTGATTTCCACCGGCATCAATGGCGTCATAGTTTAATTTAACTACAGCGTCGCCTCTTCTACCATAACTCATTAAAGCATAATCCTTCATTAATTCTTGAGCTTTTTCAAAAGGCATTAATTGTTCATTAAGTTTGAAGAAAGCACTTTGCATAATGGTATTGGTTCTTCTACCTAAACCAATTTCATACGCTAAGTCAACCGCATTAATGATATAGAATTTAATATTCTTTTCAGCCAGTTGACGTTTAACTTTATTTGGTAAGAAAGCTTCAATGTCTTGAACTGGTGTTTGAGTATTAAGTAAGAAACGTCCACCTTTTCTAATTCCTTTTAACATATCAAATTTAGTTAGGTAACCATCATTTGAACATGAAATAAAGTGTGGGTTATTAACTAAGTAGGTTGCTTTAATTGGATCTGGTGAGAAACGTACGTGCATTCTAGTCGTACCACCAGCTTTTTTAGAATCATAAGATGCATAAGCTTGAGAATACAGTTTAGTATTATCCCCAATAATTTTAACAATGTTTTTAGAAGCACCAACGGTACCATCGCTACCTAAACCAAAGAAAATAATTTCGCTGGTAGAATCGGCAGTCACGTCAATTTCTTCACTAATATCAATAGATGTATGGGTAACGTCATCATTAATACCAACTGTAAAGTGATCTTTTTGTTCGCCTCTTAAGTTTTTATAAACTGCGTTGACCATGGTTGGTGTAGTATCTTTAGATGATAATCCATAAATACCACCAATAATAACTGGTTGTTTTTCTTCTCCATAATAAATAGATTTAACATCTAAGTATAATGGTTCACCAGTACTACCTGGTTCAATTGTTCTGTCTAAAACAGCAATTCTTTCAACACTCTTAGGCATTGCGTCTAAGAAATATTTTTTAGAGAATGGTCTATATAAGTGAACTGATAAAATACCAACTTTTTGACCTTTTTTATTTAAGTAATCAATTGTTTCTTTTGCTGTTTCAACAATAGAACCCATTGCAATAATTACATCCGTTGCATCTTTATCTCCATAATAAACAAACGGTGCATAATGTCTGCCTGTTTCTTTAGAGATTTCACCTAAATAGTAGTTAACGATATCAGGTACTTTGTCATAATGTGCTGTTTGAAGTGTTCTAGTTTGGAAATAAATATCATCGTTTTGTGCCGTACCTCTAGTTTTAGGGTGCGCAGGATTCATAGCATTATCTCTAAACTTTTGAATTGCCTCTCTATCCACCAAACGGTTGAATACTTCATAATCAAGTACTTCAATCGTATTAACTTCATGTGACGTTCTAAAACCATCAAAAAAATGTAAAAATGGAACGCTTGATTTAATAGCTGCTAAGTGAGCTACCCCAGCAATATCCATAATTTCTTGAACTGAGTTACTAGCTAAAATCGCAAATCCAGTTTGCCTAGCTGCCATTACGTCTTGGTGGTCACCAAAGATTGATAACGCTTGTGAAGCTAAACTTCTCGCTGCCACGTGAATAACACCTGGTAATAATTGACCAGCAATTTTATACATGTTAGGAAGTTTTAATAATAATCCTTGTGATGCTGTAAAAGTGGTTGTAAGTAACCCCGCTTGTAGTGACCCATGAACTGCCCCAGCTGCTCCAGCTTCTGATTGCATTTCAACAACTTTAACAGGCATCCCAAACAAGTTTTTCTTACCTTGTGATGCCCATAAATCTACGTGTTGTGGAATTGGTGAAGATGGTGTAATCGGATAGATACCTGCTACTTCTG
>CAYJBF010000153.1:0-1743 GCA_964368415.1 uncultured Acholeplasmataceae bacterium
TGGTTGATATGTTTTCTCGGACCTATCACGTTGAGTCTATCGTATTGCTTTCTTTGAAAAGAACTTAACAAATATTTTATTAAATAGAATGAGAAGTATTTATCCTTCAAAAATAGGGATAAATACCTTTTTCTTTTAGGTGTTAGAAAGACAAGATTAATTTACAATATTCTCCACCAATAGGTTGCAAATCTCTCCATTAAAAAAATTGAAAAGCCATATTTAGATATCTAGGCGAACCTAATCTAGGATAATGATTGATTTACTCCAGATAATAGTATATAATAACATTAAGTGGAGGAGATAGCATGATTATTACAACATTAGATTTGAAAGAAAAGTATAAAAACTATGTAGATGTAAATGGAAAAATTAAAAGAGATATTGATAAAGGTATCTTATTTCCACTTGTTAGAGGCACTTATGAAACCAATAGTCATACAGATGGTTATTTACTCGCTTCATATATTTATGGCCCATCCTATTTATCTTTTGAATATGCACTTTCTTTTCATAATATTATTCCTGAAAGAGTAGTTGTTTATACGAATGCTACATTTAACAAAAGGAAATATAAATCATATCAAAATCATTTTGGTTTATTCACATATAGAGATGTACCAAAAGAAGCTTTTCCCTATATGGTTAAGGTATATGAAGTAGATAGTTATGCATACTTCATAGCTAGTCCTGAAAAGGCATTATGTGATTTACTATATATAAAAAAACCGGTATTAAGTATTAAAGAATTGAAGCGGATGCTATTTGAAGATCTTCGAATAAGCAGAGATGCGTTTGATCAGTTAAATTTTCACGATATTTTGTTTTTATCTACTAAATACATATCCAACAATATGAAGTATTTAAAAAAATTTATTGAAAGTGAGTATATCAAATGACGATTATTCAACAAATGATTAATAAGTATAATCCAATCACACTGGAAGATAAAAAGAATGCAGTCAAAGAAGTTTTACAAGAAGTGGTTTTGGCAGGGCTTTCGAAAACTGACTTTTTTTCACATGCTGCTTTTTATGGTGGCACTGCTTTAAGACTATTTTATGGAATGAATCGGTTTAGTGAAGATTTAGATTTTTCACTACTGGTCGCAGATCACACTTTTGACATAAGTAAATATTTTAAACCAATCAGTGATGTTGTAAGTTCACTGGGTTTAAATTTTGAAGTGTCAAAAAAAGATAAGACTACAAGTTCAACAATCGATTCAGCCTTCATAAAGGGCAATACAAAAGAGACAATCATTACAATTTACCCTGATTCTGTAGATTCAAGTCGTTTTATTCATAACGAGAAAATCATTATCAAGTTTGAAGTTGATGTGAATCCGCCTCTTTATGCAAATACTGAAATCAAGTTTCGTTTACTACCATTTCCATATCAAGTTAGAGTATATGACCAATCGTCTCTGTTTGCGGGTAAAATTCATGCCGTTATTGCTAGAGGTTGGAAAAACCGTGTAAAGGGTAGAGATTTATATGATTATATCTACTATTTGAGTTTAGATACAAAAGTGAATCTAAAACACTTGGAAACAAGACTTAAACAAACAAAAACTATAGAAGAGGGTGTCCAATTAACAAGAGCATTATTAATGGAAATATTAGATAAGCGATTTGATCAAATTGACTATGACATAGCCAAATCAGATATCAGACCATTTATAAAAGATTATAATAGTCTAGACCTATGGAGTCGTGATTTTTTCAAATCGATTACTAGCCA
>CAYJBF010000154.1:0-1732 GCA_964368415.1 uncultured Acholeplasmataceae bacterium
GTCTATAATCATAGCCTTAAAGTTATCGTATAAAATATAGCAATTACTTTGATAATCGCCTAAAACGAATTTTTTTAAATTCACAATATCACCATCTCTTATTATACAATAAAATAGTTTAAATTAATTGTTTAAAAAACTCATAACATAATAATGTTACTTTCATTTGACAAAATCGCTTGATGTTGTTAAAATGTTCATGTGTTTGTCGAGGAGGGTATTTATGATTTGGTCAGATTATATTGTTTTTGTACTTGGACTACTATTAGTTGCGATTGTTGCAGTTTCACAATCTCAAGATAATATTCAAGATGCATTTTCAGGTGAAAAATCGGAATTATTTAAAAACCAAAAAGCTAGAGGGATCGAACTATTCCTGATGAGATCGACTTTTGTAGTAGCAATCTTATTTGTAGGAATGATTTTTCTAACTTTATACTTACACAGTTAAATAAAATGGGATTTCCCATTTTTTTTATCGCAAAATTGACTAATTGTTAATTAATTGATAAACTGTAAATAGTATTAATAGGAGGCGTTTTTATGGATAGATTAGAATTTATGAAAGTTTTTTTCGGTAAGAAAAAAGCTAAAGTATCAATTGCTGATTTTGATAAGTATGCAACAGAAGATGTAAAAGAAGGAATTAATAGAGCAAAACGCTTTTTAGGTGTTGAGACAGAAGATATTAATGCATATGCACCTGTTGTAACAGTATTTCCAGAATCGTTAGTCAGAGATGTTAATACACTATATTTGTATCAAGATGGTGAGGTTAGGTATGACATTAACCGTTTAAGCATTTTATTTTTTGGTGATTCTGGGTTTTATTTCTACACAGTTCTAGTGGATCATAAAAAAGGAATTTTTTACAACGATAAAGCAATTGAAATGCCGTATATTCAAATCAACGGTATTCAAAGTGCTTATTATTTTAAGAATAAGAATCAAGTGAATTATCATGTTTTTGAACTGACACTTGCGCTAGAAGGGTTAAAAGACATTGCGTTTCCAATTAAATACAACTTGATTAATGCTCAAACGCCTGATATATTCTATGATTTTGAACAAGATGCACTTGATTTAGTTACAAACTTAAGAAGGTTTTTAAGAGAAAAAATTTAGTTATGAAAGTTCAAGTATTTACCTATGGTTTGGTAGGGCTAATTGGGATAGTAGCAAGTGTATTTTTAAGTATTCGTTTGGTCAATTTTATAGTAGATTATACTAAAGGTATTTATCCAGCTGGGGTGAACCAAAACCAGACGATATTAGCTATTATCTTAATTATTGTTTTCCTTTTATTAATGATTTTGGTCATTGTTAGAAGTGTTTATGAAATATATTTAATCATCCAAAAGTCCAAGTCGAATTAAACAGATTATTTTCTTGACTTAGATGTTTTGGTTTGTTATAATTAACTTCGCTGGTGATAATATGATTTATACGTTAGATTATTTGAAAAAACATGTTGGTAACAGCATTAATGAAGTTCTAGATTTTAAGAAAGAACTTAAAACTATTGACTTGATTACCGATATCGGTCCATGTCACGTTAATGGTACATACCAATTTATTTATTCAAGAGCGGTGGAATTCATCCTCGATATTAAAGTAGATATCACTATTACAAGCGCAGATACGTTAAACCCTATCTTATATCCACTACACTTTACCATTACTGAAGAGGTTTCAGATACAACTGATGCTGAATTCAAAATTGTTAACGAAA
>CAYJBF010000155.1:0-1714 GCA_964368415.1 uncultured Acholeplasmataceae bacterium
ATAAAAGGGACTGTAAAGAAATGAAGAATTAATTTTCTTCATAGGACTTTATGGTCCTTTTTTCTATTTCTTGTGGATAAAATTAAAAAAATGCCTGATTTTAGGCATAATGAAATAACTTTTAGTCAAATATTAAGTTTTCAACGGGATAACTAGTTCAGTAGACGATATCTTTTATTGTGGAATTTAGATAAATTATACCCGATTGCTACTAATAAAAACTCTAATCTTACTTTTTCAGTTCCACAGCGTTTAAATCTTCTTAATTTGAACGCTTCTTTTATTACCCCAAACGTTCCTTCAACTTGAATCGAGCGTTGAATTCTAAGTTCTATTCCTAAATCCGTACTTAAATTTTTTATGACTTCTTTTTGATACGCAATTAACTCTTCATTAACTTCGATATTCTTATCTTTATCAGGAATATAATAGACATCATTGCCGCGTTTGTTGCGCCATAGATGTTTAAATTTATTCCCAGTTATGTCGATGAAATTATCCTCACTATCTTTCTTTAGGTTTATTCCGATATATGGGTCATTCATTCTCTTCTTATCATGAGTATCCTTATGATACATCGAATATTTTGTGTATAATTCTAAGTTTTTCTCCTTTAAATAACGATAGTTCATTAATCCACCGTATCCGCTATCTGCTACCGGATAGATTGGATATTCTTTATAGGCTTTATAATACCTTTCCAAAAATGGAATGAACGTCTTATAGTCGCTTCGTTCGCTTGATATATCCATATGTAGAATATATTCATCTGCTACACCTATTTGGATATTATACCCCGGTTTTAACTGGCTGTTCCTCATATGATCTTCTTTCATATGCATAAATGTTGCGTCTTTATCTGTCTTCGCATATGAATTCCTATTATACCCCATTATCTCTAGGTGTTTCTCGTACTCTATTTGTTTGGTCTCATATTCCACTATCTTCTCATATTGTCTTTGTAAGACTGTTTTCCTAGACCCTTTCCCATGCTTAAACTCGATTTTCTTTAGCTCAATTTCTCGTTCTAGAAAAACTCTAATCTTATTTAAATACGTCACTTCATAAGTCTCATAAACTGGAAAGTTAATACCTTCTGTCTCATATTGTTTATTTAGCTTCTCTATTTCCTTGGTAATCTTGTTTTGTAACTTAATTTGTGCCTTTTCAACCGAACCTCGCCAAACAAAACTATATTTATGCGCTCTTGATTCTATCTTTGTCCCATCAATATATAGTTTCGTTGTATCTATTTGCTCTTCCTTGATTAAAAATTGGTTAATCTCATAAAATATCTCTTCAATTCCTGTCGTTAAATACACGTCCATAAACGTCTTTATCGTTTGATGACTTGGTTTTAACTCATCGGTGAGCCACATGATTCTTATATCATTCTTGGCTGCTTTTTCCATCTCTCTTAAACTTTGGATTTTCTCCATCTGACAAAACAGTACCAATTTTAACATGTTGACTGGATTATAACCGGTTCTTCCCCTTGGATCTTTATCGGTTACTAAGTACTTTTCTACCTCTATTCTCCTAAATACTTCGTCAAATGTTCTTGCTTCACTATCAAATGGAATTAATATGTCAGTTGATAGTGGTAATTTTAACTGTTTTGGGTTAAAATATACTTGATTTAATTGTGTACTTGACATACTTCAATTATATCAAAAAACCACCCTGTTCTACCAGAGTGGTTTTCTTTTTGTTG
>CAYJBF010000156.1:0-1702 GCA_964368415.1 uncultured Acholeplasmataceae bacterium
GTCTAACGATTAGTTTTTCATCAGACTCATCGCCTTCATGTGTTAGATAAGCCACTTCAGGTGAAAAGCCATCTACGTGGTCTTTTTCTTTTTGAAATAAAGACTCAGGAATTGCCATTGGCATATAAACGTTTTGATGTCCTGTTCTTTTAAATTCTTTGTTTAAATAATCTTGAATGTTTTCCCATATTTGATAACCATAAGGTCTATAAATAATAAACCCTTTCGCATCAGTATAATCCATTAATTCAGCCTTTAAGCAAAGGTCTGTATACCACTGAGCGAAGTCTTGATCTCTAGATGTGATACTTTGAACTAATTTATTCATCTTTTCCTCCAATAAATATTGTATATTCACCTTCAAAAGTGATTAATCTTTGTCTGTATAAGTTTCCTAAAGCGCGTTTAAAAGCCTTCTTTGATAGTTTGAATGTAGCCATGATGTCTTCAGGACTTGAATCGTTGTTTAATTTCATTTTATTGCCATGATCTTCTAGATACTCTATGATAAGTTGAGCATCCCCTTCAATCATGTTTTCTTTTTGTTTAATTAAAGATCCGTTAATTGTATGTTCATAAACACGAATGACCTTAACTTCTACCTTCTCACCTAAACGGTAACTTTTTCTCATTTGTGTCTGGTGGACAAATACCAAGTGTAGATCTTCTGTCAACACATTAATACCTTCTGGAATAACTTGAATCACATATCCAGCTAATTTATCATTTTCTTTAACGGTATTGGTATGAGCAAGATTTATCTCATTTTTGCTTGGTCTTCTTGCTACCAATCTACCTTTTACTTTAATAGTTAAATATAATTTGTCACCCAAAGTGGGCCATGTTAAATAGTCAAACGGTAAATCATCTTTTGACAATAGTAAGTCTTTACTAATACCGTTATTTACAAACACACCAAGTTGTCTTTTAACATCAACCACTTCTAAAAAGTTAGCTGAGTTTATTGTAACAATTGGTTTATGAAGTGTTGCAGCAAGTCTACCTTTAAAGTCATAATATAAAAATGCATCAACCATTTGGTTGTCTTTAAGTTCTTGATAGTTTGTTTCATTGTTATGTAAAAAAACCGATTCTTTTCCATCTGTTAACATGTAACCAATGTCGGTTTTTCTTTCTACTTTTAATTTATTAATGTCACCTATAATCATTTTTTATCACCATTTTTAATTATACCATATTATCCTGTTTTTCCCGATAATCGATGAAAATTAACGCACTGGCCGCTAATATGGTAACAATTATATAAAAACTAAAATATCCATTATGGTCAATATGATACCCGCCCCACAAAGTTAAGAGCGCTTGATAAGCAGATTTAATCGATCCATAAATCATCATCCCTAAAGTAATATTCTTCTTAGAAACATTCTTTTGCATGTATGCTACCGCAACATAAAGTAACCCACCAATAATGACAGACCTTAATAGACTACTGGCAATTAGAAGATAAATGTGTGTATCTAAACTAAAGATAAAATACCTTAATGCATTAAGTAAGGCAATTAACATCATAATCAATTTTAATTTAATCTTACTGCCAAATTTTGACAACAAAAGTAAAAATATCAACTCCAAGATCACAGTAAAAAACGATATCCAACCGTAACCATCTGGACCAATCCCTTTTGTTTCAAAGAATAAAGGTAAAAAACTATCAGAGCCAAATATCACAGCCATACTG
>CAYJBF010000157.1:0-1680 GCA_964368415.1 uncultured Acholeplasmataceae bacterium
TCAGGCTGTTGACAAAGTACCTCAGATTTGGGGTACTTTTTTTCTTTTGAATTATGTAAAATTGTATTATTTTACTTTTTAATATATACTTATAGTATATATTAAACTTATAATTTTACCAAAGGATGTGTTAAGGATGCTAACGCGTAATCAACCTGACCTCTCTGGGAATATTACTGTTATTTCAATTGAGGATCTTGTCCCTAAAAATCATTTAATCAGAAAAATTAAAAAATCTATCGACTTTTCCTTTATTTATGATATTGTTGAAGACCTTTATTCGGATTCTACTGGTAGACCTTCTATCGATCCTGTAGTTCTATTTAAAATCGTCTTTATTCAATATCTTTTTAATATCCGCTCGATGCGTAGAACCATCGAAGACATTGAAGTCAATGCTGCCTATCGTTGGTTTCTTGGGTTTGATTTTAATTCCGAAGTTCCTCACTTTTCAACTTTTTCTAAAAATTATGAGCGCCGTTTTAAAGATTCTAACGTCTTTAAAGAGGTGTTTAACTCTATTGTTGCTCAAGCCTTTATGCGAAATTTAATTGAGCCTGATAATCTTTTTGTTGATTCTACTCATGTTAAAGCTTATGCCAATAAAAGGCGCGTCGTTGAGGTTGTTGCGAGTGCCTCAACTACCAAATATATCGATGCTTTACACGACGAGATTAACACTGTTAGACTTCTTGAAGAAAAACCTTCAATCGATTTTGATGAGCCTAAAAAGGTTGTTAAAAGTCTTACTGATCCGGATTGTGGAATGTTCCATAAAGGTGAAAAAGAACGTCAGCTTGCCTATTCTAATCAGGTTATCTCTGATGAAAATGGTTGGGTCCTAGAGTCTCAGGTTTATCCTGGTAATCTTCATGACGGTATTACTGGTCAAGATATTATTCTACCTTACCTCGATAATAATAAAGATGTTAAAGTAGTTGTTGTTGATAGTGGGTATAATAATCCTATCCTTTTACGTGAGATTTTTAACCGTCAAGTTCTTCCAATTATTCCTTACCAACGTCCTAAAGGGCCTCGTTCTACTAATATTGATGCTTTTACTAAAAAACAGTTTCAGTTTATTGAAAATGAAAACTATTATCTTTGTCCTAATCATAAAATCTTATCTTACCGTGGTGTGAGTAAAGATGGCTACTTCACTTACCGGTCCAAAACGAAGGATTGTCGTAATTGTCCTTTCCTTAACCGGTGTACCAACCAAAAAGTTAAGGTTATCACTAGACATCCTTATGAAAATAGTACTGAATACGCCAATCAGATTCGTCTTACCCCACTAGCCAAACAGATTTACCCAAAACGTAAATCATCTATTGAACGGGTCTTTGGCTTATCAAAAATGAATCATTGTCTTGGGGTCACTTACCTTAGAGGCTTAAAGAAAAATGAAGATCGTAGCTTCATTATTTTCGCTTCACATAATATGGCTAAACTTGCGAGACTTATCGCTGAATAATTCTTATATTCTTTAATTAGTCACTAAAAAGTGATTTTTTTTAACTAAAAACACCTATATAAAAAGAAAAACGACCCTCTCCAAAGAATTACTCTTTGTAAAAAGTCGTTTGTCAACAGTCTGACCTGCTTTAATTATAAGCAGGCTTTTATTTCTTCAGTTTTATGTAATCTACTATAGATAAAATCTAGTTGCTAGTTCTAGTT
>CAYJBF010000158.1:0-1679 GCA_964368415.1 uncultured Acholeplasmataceae bacterium
TACGTATTACAGAACCCAGAAAAGCTTTAATTGAAATCTTAGAAGACAACCATTTGACATTCAAAGAAATTCAGGCCAAGTTAGCCGTAAGAGGTTATACCAATGTTTCAACCATTTACAATAACCTTGACTTTTTGATTGAGCAAAAGATTGCGGTTGAACTTCATATTAATGGTACTAAATATTACGATTTAGCCATTGATAACCCAATGCATAATGCGGATTCACATATTCACATTGCGATTAAAGACACTAACCAAATTAAAGAAATCTCTAACACTGCAGTTTTTGAATATATCAAAAAACTACCAGAATTAGAGAATTTGAACGTAGATTATATTAAAATTACAATCGGTGCACGAAAAAAAAAGGTCTAGATTTTTAGACCTTTTAATTTTTTATTGCCGCTCTTAATTTTGCTGATTTTGCCCGAGGATTAAGTTTATTTTCTAATTCACTTGGTAAGATCGGTTTTTTATTATAATACCTTAATGGCATTTGTTTTGGTAAGCTTGGAACCCCTTTGATAAAGGTTTCTTCAACATGGTCTTTAATGAAATGCTTAACAATTCTATCTTCTAAAGAATGAAATGTTAAAACGGATAAAACCCCGTCTTTATTTAACAAACTCAAACAATCTGGTAATACACTTTCTAAAACATGAATCTCATCATTCAAATAGATTCTTAAGGCTTGAAAGACTCTTTTACCAGAATGACCTTTACCCGTTTTATATTGATCGGTTATCTTAACCAAATCAAAGGTTGTTTTTAAGGGTCTGTTTTGAATAATCTTTTTAGCAATCAAGTAGCTCTTAGATTCTTCACCATATACCTTTAAAATATGGTTTAAGTCTTCTAAACTATACGTGTTTAAAAGCTCTTCAGCAGTTAACGGATTAGATTGATTCATACGCATATCAAGCGGACCGTCTTCCATATAACTAAAACCGCGTTCATTATCATCAATTTGAAATGAACTCATCCCTAAATCCATAAAAATACCATCAACCTTATCATAACCTAAATCAAGCAAGTGCTTTTTAGCGTCTTTAAAGTTTGAATGAATGATGATTTTATTATCATAATCTTTTAGTCTATTTGTTGCGTATTTAATAGCTTCTAAGTCTTGATCAAAAGCAATCAAAAAACCTGTGTGATTTAACTTTTTAAGAACTTCAAGTGAATGCCCGCCCCCACCTAAAGTTAAATCCACATAAATACCACCTGGCTTAATATTTAGTGATTCTATCACTTCATTTAGTAATACTGGAATATGTGTCATAGGGTTACCTCTACATAATTATAACATAAAAGAAAAAGATGCCCACTGGCATCCTTCCTTAAATCTTATTCAGATTCTTTTTGACGTACAACTTGTTTACCTTTATATTCACCTGTGATTGGTGATACACGATGCGGTAACACTAAGTCACCCGTTTGTTTGTCAACAACAAGCGTTGGTTTACTTAGTTTGTAGTGTGTACGACGTTTTCTTTTTGCCGTTTTACTCGTGCGACGAAAAGGAACAGCCATAATTACACCTCCTATGTATTATAACTCATAAACCACATATGGTATTTCCGCTACCAACCAACCCCATACGAGTTCATATAAGTTGATTTTTTCGTTAACAATTTTGAATTCAGCATCAGTTGTATCTGAAACCTCTTCAGTAAT
>CAYJBF010000159.1:0-1648 GCA_964368415.1 uncultured Acholeplasmataceae bacterium
CCAGTGAACAGGCTTTTTCAAGATTATTAACACTAATGGTTTTTTCTCCACTTTCAAATTTACTTATACTAAAATCTCTTTTAGTATGGTTATATTTTGCTCCCTTAACATCCACACATACATGCCCATGGTCAATATACTATCTAATGCTGTGCCCGTAGCAAACATTAGCGCTATTAATGTTAGTGATGGAACAAATACACCTGTTTGATATAAGATGAATGCTGCCCCATAGAATAAGGTATTTATGATCAATGATTGAAATAACATGTAGTTAGTTTTACCTAATCCGTAGAAAATACTATCAATAACATTATTATAGGCAAAGAGTACATAAAATCCTACACTAATTATTGCAATGAAGAATACATCTTCATAATTAGATATTTGCATTATATTTTTTAAGAATGGCTCCCAAAGTGGTACTGTGACAAACCACAATATTACAATAATAGTAGTGATCCCAAAATACCCTAAACTCTTCTCTTTGACTGCCTTAACGCCTGTTTCACCCGTATCAGCCTTTACCAGTTCACCTAACTGAATAACGGGTAAGAGCAGCCACCCCCAGATGAAGTTATTGGCAACCCAAAATGTGCCTTGTTCACCTACAACATTTACCATTCTTACGATCATCAACATAAAAGCAAGGTTTCTTACTAAACTTTCTAATCCGGAAATACCGCCTTTTACAAATAACCCCTTTAACCACTCAAACGACATTTTAGTTGAATTAAATAAATTAATATTACTTTTTATTAAAATCAGGATGGATACAACAAATATTATAACATTTACAATTATATTTGTTATAGCAATACCGTTCACACCTAAATTTAGTGATACATCTAAGGTTGACACTAAGAAAGTATCAAGTAACATAATCATGATGAGTTGAACAATTAACATAACGTATACGTTTCTATCTTTTCTAATGGTTACTAGTACAACCAGAATAAACTTAACTAAGGTCGAGAATATCATAGCTATTGTTTCAAGTCTTATATATTCTACTGTTTCTTTAATAATTAATTTATCTTGTGCCATAAATTCGACTAGCTGATTTGCAAAAATAAATATAATCACCGAAAGAATAAAGTAAATAATAAATGTAAAAATTAATCCTGTCTTAACACGATTTACCAGTTCATCTTTATCAGCGATAACTGCTCCAATAAAGAAGAATAAAGGTAAAATCAATGCTTCTTGGAGAATCTCATATAACAAATTTACCCATTGCATTTGACCAGCAATTGAAAATCCCCATCCATCTGGCAATTGTCCTATAACAAAGATACGAAATGTAGTGTAGACAGATGGTATTAATCCAAATAACAATAATGCTGTAAACATTCTATAATCAATGTTTTTCAAAGATTTTTTTAGTCTATTCATATTCATATCTCCTTAGATTGATGTTGAATTTTAGAGATTTGTTCTTATACTTATACATGTTTTAACATAATTTGCAGATATTTTAAATGTTTACCATTTGCAGAAAATTATACATTATTATTTTCAATTAATAATTAATTTTTGATTATTTATGAAAAAAAGGTTTGATACAAAAGTACCAAACCTATTGATTATTAGTGTGGTAAACCAGTTACAGAGATACCATTTAGCACCCCTGTATAATTTTTTAGCA
>CAYJBF010000160.1:0-1630 GCA_964368415.1 uncultured Acholeplasmataceae bacterium
ATGAAATCCTAAAAGAATTAAGTAGTGGGCTAAACGTTGGGCTTTGTACCGATGCAGGCACACCTGGAATTAGCGATCCTGGGTATGAAGTCGTAAGAAAAGTTAAAGATTATTTTAACGTCGTTTCAATTCCTGGAGCCAGTGCGATTTTAACTGCACTTGTATCGTCTGGGTTAGTACCTCAGCCATTTACTTTCATTGGCTTTTTAGATAAAAAATCAAGTTTAAGAAAAAAACAAATGGAAAGTTTTAAAACCATTACCCATACCACTATTTATTATGAGAGAGCAAGTCGTGTACCTAACGTATTAGAGGAGATGTATAATATTTATGGCACAAGAGAAGTGGTTATCGCAAGAGAGTTAACTAAACTTTATGAAACGTTTTATACGTTTAATTTAGGTGAATCTATTACCGATATTGAATTAAAAGGTGAATTTGTCATCATGGTTAGTGGGGCAATACAAGAAGAGGCAACGACTAAAGATATCGTGAGTCATGTTTATAAACTAATTAATCAAGGATTTACCAAAAAAGAAGCCATTAAAATGACAAGCGAACAACTTCAAGTTGGAAAAAACAGAGTTTATGAGGAGGTTCTTAATCATGAGAAATAAAGCATTTATTCTAGTTCTATTATCGGTTTTCACAGTATTATTAACCGCTTGTGGAAAACCACCACAATTATATCGACTTGCCTTTAATGATCAAAAAAACAACGTTAGAGGTTCAATCAAATTAGACAGTACTTATAACGATGAAAACATCATTTGGACATCCAGTGATAATAATGTCATAGAGATTAAATTAGTAGGCGATACTTACCGCACCACTGTAAAAAGGGACAATGTAAAACATAATATTACTTTAACTGCTTTAGTAGGGGATAAAAAGTACACTTATAATTTAATTGTTGCAGCACAATCAACAGACCCATTTTACAATGAGTATCCAAGTATTAATGATCCAGATCATATCTATGAGACGATTACGTATAATGAGATGTTAAAGTTATTTGAATCAGGGACTCATGTACTGTATTTAGGATTCCCAACATGTCCTTGGTGTATCGAATATACTTATTACTTTAATTTAATAGGCAAAGAACTTGGTGTTGAGTCGATTAAATATTATAATTTCCAGTCCATTAGAGTTACTGAAAACGTGGGTGGTGAAATTGTTTTAAATGGTCAATTTCAAGCGTTAGTAGATTTGATAGATCCCGCCTACTTATCTTCAAAAACTGAAGGAGATAAAACACTAAGCTGGATATTTGCACCAACCCTTTACATTATTAGTGATGGCGAGGTAATTGCATGGCAACCTGGCGCATTTGATGGACATGTCGCCGCTGAAGAGCCTTTAACAGGGACACAGTTGAAGGCATTCCAAACTGAACTTGAAACACGCTTTCAAACATACTTAAATGCCTTGAATTAAAGGCATTTTTTCATTATAATAGATATGTTAGATTTTAGGAGATGATTAAATGAAAAAACCATTTTATATTACAACTGCAATTGCATACGCCTCATCCATTCCTCACGTAGGGAATGTTTATGAAGCTGTACTGGCAGATAGCATAGCAAGATTTAAACGTTTAGACGGGTTTGATGTTTATTTTCAAACA
>CAYJBF010000161.1:0-1628 GCA_964368415.1 uncultured Acholeplasmataceae bacterium
AAGATGGAATTTATTTTTATTGTAATATATCAAGTCCAGCTGCGTTTGATAGCGAGGGGTTAAAGTACATTGATTACGATCTTGATGTACGAGTAACTCCAGATTTTAAATACAAAATACTTGACCGTCTTGAGTATGAAAAACATGCAGCTATATACCATTACGATGACAAACTGATGAAAGTTTTAGAAAAAACATTGAAGGAATTAATTAAAAAGATTAAATCAAAACAGATTCCTTTTAATCATGAGTATATTCTTAAAATGTATGAGCAGTATAAAAATAAAATCCAATGAAAAATGCGCAATAGTGCGCATTTTTTTATACTTGAATGTATTTATCTTTTTTAGGTTGATTTTCAGCTGTTAAATGTTTAATGACACGACAGGGGTTACCGACAGCAACCACATTAGAAGGGATATCTTTTGTAACAACAGAACCAGATCCGATAACCACATTATCCCCAATAGTAACACCAGGGTTAATAACTACATTTCCGCCAATCCAAACGTCATTACCAATTTTAACTTCATAGCCATATTCATATTTCTGACGCCTTAATTCTTTATCTAGCGGATGACCAGCCGTATAAATTGCAACATTAGGTCCAAGCATTACATTATCTCCAATCGTTACTTTTGCAACGTCTAAAATAACTAGGTTAGCATTCGAATAGAATTCTTTTCCTACATAAGTGTTTATTCCATAATCAAAGTAAATAGGTGGTTCCATATAAGTAGTTTCATCACAGCTCCCTAATAAATCCTTTAAAATGGCTTTTCTATCCATGATTGGAGTTGAAGTGTTAAACTTTCTAATAAGTTCCTTACATCTTAAAAAATCCTTTTTTAATTCGGAATCATTAGCAATATATAATTCGCCTCGTAACATTTTTTCTTTTTGTGTCATTGTATCACCTAATTAATTATAACACAAACCAAAATCGATATTAGAGTCTATCAAGTTTAATCTGGATAAAATAGAAGTATTGTTTAACATTAAGTTGACAAAATAAACTATGTATAATACAATTTTAATAGTAATAACATTTTTTAGGGAACAATGAGTTAAATCTCATTAGAAAAATAAGGAGAAGAGTATGGAAAAAAGAAGTATTGGCTTGATGATAGTATTATTTTTATTTACATTTGGTATCTATCCAATTTATTGGTTAGTTAAGTTCCAAATGGAATTAAAACAGGAAACAGGAGAAGGTTTTGGAGGATTAGGACATTTCTTATTACTAATCTTCACATTTGGGATTTATGCAATTTACTGGCAATATGCAGCTGGTAAAAGATTACACAAAATTGGTGCTGATGACTATTCAATTATTTATTTAGTACTTGCGTTTGTTTTCGCAATTATTAACCCTTTCTTGATGCAACATCAGGCCAACCAACTTTAATTATTGATTAGAAATTAACACTTCGAAAAGGAGTGTTTTTTTATAATATTAGAAAAAAAAAGAAACTTGATTACAATATCAAGTTTCTTTAGTAAGATGGGTATCTATATCATTTTTAGCACAAAAAAAAGACTTAATAACAATATTAAGTCTACACTAGTCAGATGGAGCAGGCGAGGGGAATCGAACCCCCATCTCATGCTTGGCAAGCACGTATACT
>CAYJBF010000162.1:0-1617 GCA_964368415.1 uncultured Acholeplasmataceae bacterium
GAAAAACCTAATTATAAATCACATTTTAAGTCACAATTGCTTCTTTAAAGGGCAATACATGATACAATAATTAAGAATATAAGGAGGAAATTATGGCTAAGAAAAAAACGATAAAGAAATCACAAATTAAAAAATTAAAGAAACTCCCCCTACCAATATTAATTCTATTGTTGATTGTGGCGGGCGTGTATTTCGCATATACATATGTCTTACCCTATTTAAATTATAAGGATAATACACCAGTAGAATATAGTTCTTCTCAAAATGAAGAAGGTTTTTATTACTATACTTCGGCACCAAGTACTACTTATTATAGCGATGCGAATGATTTAGTTAAAGAAGCCTTATTCATAGAACTTAATCAAATCATTAACACTGGTTTTTCTCCAACCAGATATTCTGATGCAAAAGAAATTCTTAGAGAGGCCGATCAAAGTTTAACCGATTCTACTAAAGTGTGGAATATTTATGATGGTATATTCGTAAATGCGTTATGGGATTCAACCAGTTGGCATAGAGAACATGTATGGCCAAACTCAAGACTAGGTATGGAAAGAGTTACTGAAAGTGGACGAAACCAAGCCAGTGACTTACATAACCTAAGAGCGATTACCCCACGTGTTAACTCCTCTAGAAGTGACCGTGTGTATACTGACGGTACAGGAGATTACCATACCACTAGTGTGGGTGGGTTCTATCCTGGAGATGACCATAAAGGTGATGTGGCGAGAATTGTATTATATATGGCTGTGATGTATAAAGATATATTAACCTTGACTGATGATTTAGAGTTACTATTAGACGAGTCCAAACATTATACCCCAGAAGGGGCTAGAATGGGACAACTAACATTACTATTACAGTGGCATAAAGAAGATCCCGTCGATGAATTTGAAAGACACAGAAACGACGTCATCTTTGAAGCTCAAGGTAACAGAAATCCTTTTATTGATAAACCAGAATACGTGCATTTAATTTGGGAAAATAAAACCATTGAAGAATTAACTAAAGAGATAACTGAAGAAGAACCTAGCGTTTCCACTCCAAAAGTTCATAGTTTTATTAAACTAGGTTGGTTGGTATCATGACATTCTATACCTTAAGACCCGGTCTATATTATATTGGTGATCCAAGTAGACTATTTAAGAAAAATGAAAAAGGGACAGAAACCTTAGAAAAAATATACGATGAGTTTTATAAAAAACCTACTGAATTTCAAAAGATCCAAATCGGTATGTTAACCTTCTATCTTACTTCTACTTTAGGGGATGGTATCTTTAACGGCATTGGTACAGATACAGGCTTAATCATGATTACAAACACCGATGACTTAACGGATATTGATACATTTAACCAGCACATTCCCGAAGTTGGCTGTAAGTACATTCAAGTCTTAGAAGGTCTAGATGTAATGGTAGATAATTATAACATCTACTTTTCTAATGGGTTTAATATCATCATAAATGAATAAAAAAGAAGTAGACCGCTTAGGTTTACTTCTTTTTTATTATAGATTAACTCTTAAATAGATTAATTTAGTATGCTCCGAACCTTTTTTAAAGACCACATGCATGCCTATATAAGTTGATTCTGGATTACTTAATTTATATGCTTCGA
>CAYJBF010000163.1:0-1596 GCA_964368415.1 uncultured Acholeplasmataceae bacterium
TTTTTGGCGTGGTACACGTGGTAGACGTGGTAAAATAATTACAGCAAAAAAATGCTTTTATTCTAAACAGATATTTCTATGTTATAATATAACAAAAGAGGAGGTTAAACTAATGAATCAAAATTATAGTCACATAGCGGTTGATAACATCGTGAATTTGATAGAAATTATTCAACAAGAAGAATCGAAGCATCCATATAATATTGATCATGGAGGAGCAAAGTACTTACTTAATCAAACGATAAGACAGCTTTGGTTACCTATCAATCGTATGTATTTATCTGTTGAGGCGGAAAAACTGTTTACAAGTTTAGGTTTCAAAGAAGAAGAGATATTTTTACATTTTTCTAGAATGAAAATAATCAATAAAACTGATAAAGTTCAAACTGTTAATCTATACAAAGGGGCTTCATCAAAACCCCATGGCAAAAAATCATTAAAAAAAGGTGAGTCATTTTTACTTCGTGAGGTTTTTCATGACGATCATATTATTCCAATCACTCACATTATAGAAAAATTGCTTACCATTAATGAACCTAATAGAGAAAATGTATTTGAAGTATTAAGAGATATTAGTGTTTGTAGGATGTTAAAAGAAGAAGATCGTAGACTTTCAAGAACTAAAAGGCCATATGATGAGAAATTTATCATTGAAAAACTATATTATGATGAAGATATCAGAATTAAGAATTATCAATATCCAAACTAGAATAGTGATTAAATTTGCATCTATAATTAAATACCTTGGTACAAAGGGTAAGCAGCAAAAGCTGCACAATATTGGCTAAAAGCCAGGAGGACTAGTTGATGAAAACTAGAAAAATAATTGTACCAAGAAGTATTATTAAGAAGCACTTACCACACCCAGAGTTTTACGGAGAGTCTATTGTGGAACTCGCAAATGACATGGCAACAGATGTTTACACAGATTTAGATGGCAGTTTATTCACAGAGACAAACAATGAAGATCTGATTCATTACTTATTAGCAAATCAGATGATGGATTATCCTACACTAATTACAGCAGATTACCTTTTGCTAAAATCTATTTCGTTAGAAGACGCAAAACAAATTCACGAGTGGTTCTTAATATCACCATTTAGAAGAGCACAATCTGTAGAAAATGAGATAGATATAGTCTATGAGTATATATCACATGCAAAAACTATAAATTCTGATATTTTAATGATTAAAAATAAAGATATTCCTGTTGGCTTAATTGGATATACGATTATCAATCAGGTTGGCATACTTAGTTATGAAGTTTATAACCACTCAGTCATAACTGTAAATGAAGCAGTCCAATCACTCGAACTAATCAAAAATCATTTACTATTAGGATTTAATCTTCATAGATTAATTCTTCACGTGTTTGAATATGATCATTTTATACATGCCATATTAGAACAAAGTTCATTTAGAAAAAATGAAGAAACAGTTATTTCGATACCCACATTAAGTGGATCTATGCAGCAAGTTGAATATGTGTATGAGGTCGAAAATATATAGGACTTCATGCAGTTTTACGTGGTCGAAACCGCTACGGGTCACCATAACTAGCCGAATAGTCATTCTCAAATAAGAGAATGGCTTTTT
>CAYJBF010000164.1:0-1590 GCA_964368415.1 uncultured Acholeplasmataceae bacterium
GGTTTTTTCATTTTAAAATATTAAAAGGAGTATTTATATGAATGATTATTTAGTTTTGTTGTATTACCACTATACTTTCATTGAAGACTTAGAAGCCTTTAGAGAGGCTCATCAAGCGTTTTGTGAAAATAATAATCTTTTAGGTAGAATCTATGTCGCCCGTGAAGGTATTAACGGAACACTATCTGGTTTAAGAGATGATGTTAAAGCTTATATGAAACATTTAGAAATAGACCCAAGATTTAATGGGATTGAGTTTAAGGTTAATGAACATAATCAACATGTGTTTAAGAAAATGCATGTAAGGGTTAAAAAAGAATTAGTTAACTTAAGTTTAGACGAAGATATTAATCCGAAGAAACTAACAGGTGAGTATGTTGAACCAAAAGATTTTTACCAAAGAATGCTTGATTCAAACACACTTGTTTTAGATGCGAGAAACGATTATGAACATCAAGTTGGTCACTTTAGAAACGCCATTAAACCTAATGTTAGAAATTTTAGAGACTTACCAAATTGGATTAAGGAAAATAGTGAACTTTTAAAAGGAAAAAAAATACTCACCTATTGTACAGGAGGTATTCGCTGTGAGAAACTATCGGGCTGGTTAAAAGCCGAAGGTTATGAAGATGTGGGACAACTTAAAGGTGGGATTGTTACTTATGGTAAAGATGAGGAAGCTAAAGGTCAACTTTGGGACGGCCAGTGTTATGTTTTTGATGAACGTTTAAAAGTTCCTATCAATCAGGTTGAACACGTAATTGTAGGTCGCGATCACTATGATGGTACACCTTGTGAAAGACAACTAAATTGTGCAAACCCTGAGTGTAATAAACAAATTTTGGCTTCTGTTGAAAATGAGGCTAAACATTTAGGTGGATGTAGTCCAAAATGTAGTAGGCACTCGAGAAATAGATATGTAGCTTACCATCGATTAACACCTCAAGAAGTAGAGACAAGACTTAATTATTGACATTAAGTTTAAGTTAAACAATAATTAAAGTGAACAAATATTGTTAACAAATGTTTATTGTTAATGAATATCGTTCACTTTTATTTTTGAAAGTGGGGATAAAATGAATTATTATTATACAATTAAAGCAGATATTCATGCTTCAACTCAAAACAAGAAGTATCAAGACTTATCTAAATTGGTGAAGCATGTGAATGAAGATTTAGACATTCAATACCCTAAAGACGATACTTTAATCAAACTCATGATTAGAAGCGGGGATGAGCTATTTGGGATTTATAAAGATTCAAAGTTATTTTTAGAAAGCTATCAAAGACTTATTACGGAGGCCAAAATTTATAAAATACCGCTTTATATTGGTTTAGGCTATGGTTCTATTGATAAGGTAACCCATGATGAACATTTGGTAAATGGCCCTTCAATATGGCGAGCAACTAAGGCGTTAGAAAGCATTGGTAAAGGGATTGGTAAATATGATGAAAAACTGGGCTCTAATATTCAAGTGAAAGTTTTATTCACAGATATAGAAGAGTCCAATAAAGTCTATCAAACGTTAATTTACTTATTATCAAAGAAAATCTTAAAAAGAACAAAAGAACAAAGTATTGCGGTTAACC
>CAYJBF010000165.1:0-1576 GCA_964368415.1 uncultured Acholeplasmataceae bacterium
TTTTAAGTTTGTAAAAGACATGATAAATGATAATTTTGGTATCCTATATCATTTATTAAATAATGTTGGTAATGATCAAGGGGATGTGTTATTAGAGTCTTTTTTCTCTAACTCACCTTTCATCGATCAATTATTGAATATGATATCGATAAAGACCGGCATTGAGGATAAAGATAGAGTATCTGTAATTTATATCATGATTTTTGCGTCAATTATTTTTCCTATGCGTTTTAAAACCAAATCCATGAAGTATCCTGAATTCGCAGAATTTATTAAAAGTGATCGGTTTGATGAGTTGTTATTAGAAGAAATGGACCGATTGATTAAGAGAAGAACTTAAAGTTAACAAGATAATTTGTTAATTTAAACATAATGATTTTGTTTTATTGATTAATCGATGATTATTGAGTAAAGTTGTGTTGGTGAGAAAATGAAAATAGCGTTAAAAATCTTATGGATTAGCGTCTTATCAACCCTTGTAAAAATGCTTGCTCAACTATTAAGTAAAGATGGGTTCCGAAATTTTAGTTCATTAAAGACTGCCGTAGGGGATATTCCTTATGAGTTTATTTTAGTGAACTTTTTAGTGTTTGTCATTCTATCGGTGTTATTTGTTTTGTTAAATGATAAAATACCATCAACTAAACTATCAAAAGGTCTACTTTACAGCATTAGTATTTCATTGGTTTGGTTTGTTTTAAGGTTTGAACCAAATTCATATGATAGCATATGGGATTACTTAGTTGATACGGTGGTATTTTTTGCCCCTATGATTATCTATGGTGTATTTTTAGGATATCTATCCACTCAAAAGAGACATTTAGTAGATTTCTCCAAGTCTTATTTGTCTAGTCTAATTATAGGATCACTTTGGGTTATTCTACGGGTGGTATACTTTATCATTGATGTTGACGAACCAAAAACAAATGATTATGTATCGGTGTCTATTTGGCTTTTTTCAGCGGGGATTGTAATTGGTGGAATATTTTGGATGATTTACAAGAATATCAGACTAAAAAAACTTCAATCCGCATTATGGATACTGGCAATAAGTATAGTAATTTTTGGTAGTTTCTATGCCTTCGAGTTTATTACTTTAAAAACATTTTATCCTTTAATATTGTTGAAAATTGGCTTTGATATTATCGCTATCTTAGTTGGAACATTTACAGGACACTTAATATTTAAAAAAGAATTAGACAAAAAAGCGACTTCGTGATGGAAGTCGCTTTTAATGTTTCAGGTATAAGGGGTTCAATTTGAATAGATAATTTGATAGTCACTTGATGTCCGGCAACCAGTTCATATTCAGCTTGATCTTTAGGTTCATTCATTTTGATATTAATTAATATAGAAAATTTTTCATTAGACCAAATTTCATTGACCGATTCATCAAATTCTAAGTATATAATATGGGATACATCAATACCGTTTTCGTTGGTAATAGATTCTATAATATAGGTAATGTCTCCAATGTTTTTTTGTCTTTTAGGAAATACTTCCCACACGATATCAAGTTTTCTTTTAAGGGTAGTAGAAGGCTCTAACGTTTGATGGTTTGGATCATCCTCACTAT
>CAYJBF010000166.1:0-1563 GCA_964368415.1 uncultured Acholeplasmataceae bacterium
TAATTAATCTTCGTAAAAACAAATCTTATCTGGTGATTCTCCTAAAGTACCTGATGATAAAATAGAAAAATAAATGAAAGAAATTTATACTAAAGAACAAATTTTAGATTGGAAGAAATCAAATAAAAATAAAGTTTCAGTTTTCTTAAGTGAACAAACATAACGAAAAATGCTTATAAATAGGCATTTTTTCAACAAGTTTAATATTTGTTTTCATCATACTAATTCAACATTTAAGTATAAAAAGTTTATTTTAAGATTTAACGAACTTGATTTCAATATTAGAAATAGGATGCCTCACATGTTATAATGGTTTAATAAATTCTAATGGAGGAAAATTACATGAATCCAATTATCATTATAGGTGGTGGTCCTGCAGGTATGATGGCTGCAATTTCCGCAAAAATGCACCATAAAAATTATGAGGTTATTTTAATTGAACGTAACAATGATTTAGGTACAAAATTGAAATTAACGGGTGGTGGTAGATGTAATGTTACCGCTAGAATGCCTGTTGATGAGGTGATTGAATATATTCCCAAAAACGGAAGATTTTTATACTCAACACTTAACTCATTTGGTCCATTAGATATTATTGCATTTTTCGAAAAAATGAATTGTAAACTTAAAGAAGAAGATCACTTTAGGATGTTTCCTAAATCAAATAAAGCTCAAGACATTGTCGATACCTTGAAGGAAAAAATTAGAGAGCTAAATGTAACAGTACGCTTAAATAGTTACATATCGGATATTAATGTTGATAATAAAGAAATCCTAATAAATAATCAAAAAGTTAAATATCAACATGTGATTATTGCAACAGGCGGTATCACACTTCCTCAAACAGGTAGTGATGGAACTGGACATCGCTTGGCAGAGAAATATGGCCATACCATCACAAAATTACTGCCTGCAGAAGTACCACTGGTATCGAATGATAAATTTATTCATGAAAAGACCTTACAAGGTTTGTCATTCAAAGATGTAAGTTTATCAATTTATGACGGTAAAAAAATAAAAAAAACAATTACACATGATCTGTTGATTACCCATTTTGGACTTTCAGGTCCTGCAGCATTGCGTGCATCATTTTATGTTTTGGATTTATTAGAAAAAGAAAATAAACCCGTAAGGTTATCTGTCGATTTTATACCTAAAATAACTTTGACCGAACTAGAACAATCTAAAGTACTTGATGATATCTTTAGAATTCATAATGTTCCTAAAAGACTTGTAGATTACTGTAAAGAAATCGGACTTAAAGATTACTTAAAAATGTTAAAAAACTTCCCCATGACGACCTATGCTACTCGTGGTTTTCCTGCGGCTTTTGTAACAAATGGAGGCGTATCGGTTAAAGAAGTAAATCCAAAAACCATGCAATCAAAAATTAATCCATATGTGTCATTTTGTGGCGAAGTTTTAGATATTAATGCGTATACTGGGGGATTTAATATTACTTCCGCATTTTCAACTGGTTTTACAGCAGGGAAGTACGTTAATGTACATTAAAAGATTTTCTATAGGTTATTAGACTATTAATAGGGACTGTAAAGAAATGAA
>CAYJBF010000167.1:0-1540 GCA_964368415.1 uncultured Acholeplasmataceae bacterium
TATTTTTTAAGGCAGGTTGTATAAACTAATAAATTAGGGTATATTATACAGTAGGTGAAAGATATGACAAGAAAAATCTTATATATAATAGGTAGCATTTTAGTAATCTTTTTAGTAACATATTTTACTTTATCCATGCAAACAAAAAAACGAAATCAGGATGTTTATAATGATCAAATTGAATTGGCCACCCAAGGTGATTATGTAGGATTTCTAAAATACCAAACCTATTTTCATTAAAGTATTGCCTCTTTTACAACTGAATCTTATCAGATTGATATTTATGCAATTGTAATTTCAAAAGATTATCAAAAAGCGGAATTAGTGGTGTTTCTAAGACCATTAACAGATGTTAAGAAGGCTAATGAGGCCACGGATGAATCTGATCGATCTAGAATCGTTTTACATGGTGATAACTTATCTTTTGATTCAAAGGAGAATAAGAACGAATATAAAGAACTTCCGAAAAACGGAAGTTTTTTCTTTCAAAATGTGAAAATCATTTCTAGTTAGTATAACTTTAATTGATTAAAGGGGTGTTTCATGATAAAACTATTATGTACGACTAAAGCGTTTACACAATAAATTGAAAGGTGTGATTCATATTAATAAGATTTTTAATAAAAGTGTCTTCTTAATCACGGGATTATTATTGTTGAGTGGCCTATTTGGGTTTGGCATTAGTAATGTTCGTAGTTTAAATGCTGCAGGAGAAGTGATTCCTAAAAAGATTGCTGTTACTGTGGGAGAAGATGAAACTAAAGTAGGTATTAGTTTTGAAACTGCATTAGGAGTTAATGAAGCTAAAGTAGTTATTTCATTAAATGAAAATTTAACCAATCCGGTTGAGTTTGCTGCAACCAGTAAAACTTTAAGTGGAACAAGAGCAACATCATCGAATATTGATTACTTATCATGGGGGGCTTTTGTAACAGGGTTAGTGCCTGATACAAGGTATTATTACAAAGTAGGAAATGATCAAGGCTGGTCATCTATTAATTCATTCAAAACACTAAAAGCCACTGGGGATGCAACTATTCTATTTTATGGGGACATCCAAGGTGGTTATGCTAATTTACCTAATGTATTTAGTGAAGCTTTTAAAAAACATCCAGAAGTGGATTTAAGTATTTTAGCTGGAGATATCATGGACAGTAAATTAAAAGTTTATGATGAAATGTCAGCACTTGATACGTATAATAAGACCTATTTTAATAATTATATTTGGGCTTCAGCGCTTGGAAACCATGATACCTATGATGATGGAAATGTGTTTACAGGGTATTTTTATGGTCCTAATAATGGTGTTGATAATGGCTCGGGGGCTAGAAATTATTATTTTGAATATAATGATGCGGTATTTTTTAACTTAGATACTGAAGCTGGGTTTGCATCATATGATCCGGGATATACCAAACAAATAACCTTATTAAGACAAGTTATGACTGAAACGACGAAAAAGTATAAAATTGTTATTATGCATAGAAGTGCTTATCCAATGAACTATGATGAAGCAAGCGTAAGAGCCTTAAGTGGTGTA
>CAYJBF010000168.1:0-1536 GCA_964368415.1 uncultured Acholeplasmataceae bacterium
ACACCCACTAATTAATAATAGGATACTTGTAATAAACCCTAATAAAATAAATCTTTTTTTCATATTTAAAACCCCTTAATTATTTATTTTGATATTTTTAACATCTTAATTATACCACTTTTTTTAGCCCCCTAAAAAAGAAAAACCACTTGCGTGGTTTATTTTATGTAAGGTTTTAGTGTTTTGTAAACTTCATCACTAATTAATCTATGTCCTAAATCAGTTGGATGTACCCCATCCCAAAACATTTCTTTTTGGTCGTACGTATTAAGTGCAACATCAAATAAGGCTTGTAAGTCAACCACATCTAAGTTGTATTCTATCCCTAAATCTTTGACGATTTGTTGTTCAACTTTTAAAACTTCAATCCACTCATCATTAACAAACCCAAAATTTAACGCGAATGGCGCTAAAAGAATTAAAGTCGTGTTTGGTAATTGTTGTTTGGTTGTTTCAATAATTGTTCTCAAATTTTTTTCATATTCTGTTGTATTGGTTGGATGAACCCCACTCATGGTTTTCCAAACATCATTAATGCCAATTAATAATGTAATAATATCTGGCTTTAATTGAATCGTTTGATCCCAACGTTTTAATACTTCATAACTTCTATCGCCACTTAATCCTTGATTAATAATTTCATGGCCTTCAAGTTCATCTAATATTTTACATACATAACCATATCCACAATCTGAAGGGTTATCTTTGTTTCTTCTAGTCTCAGTTATTGAGTCCCCTTGAAATACAATCTTCATATTATCACCTACCTTTTTCATTATAACAAATAATATTGCTAATGATTGTAAAAATCGACTTATAAACAAAAAATTAATCTAAAAATAGAAAAAAAGCTTTTTAAATAGGCTACTATCAAAAAGCTTTAATCGTCATTTATCAATGATTTTTTGCGCTTGAACGTCAGATAACCCATACGGTTTTCCAATGTCCATTAACGCATTAATCTTTGTTTTCATAGGTAATAATTTGTTTTCTTTGGCATAGGTTTGTAGAACCCCTTTAGGGTTTTTATAATCATAATATAGTCGAACTGCCTTTTCTAGATAAGGAAGCGTTGTTTTAATCTCTTTCTCATGAATTAGGTCATTATATATTCGAGTAAATCCTTCAAGTTTAACTATATATTTATTAATAATGTTTAAATGGGTTAAACTGTCTAAAGTATAAATAGTTATCTTTCCTAAATAAGATCTGCTTTCTAACATAGATAAAATGAATAGCTGGTTTATTTGACAAAAAGTATCATCACCGAACCATAAATTCACCTCATCATAACCACCAATGTCATGAATCACTTTTATAAAGGGGTTTAACTTTTCTAAATAGATTTGTTTAGTGGTATCTAAAACTTTAATTCTATCTTCAATGAAAGCTTCTGAAAAGTAATCCATTCTTAATTTACCATCCATCATAACCTCATTAAAGGGAACACTTTTTTCTTTAAAGTTTTCTTTAAAATATTGGTCAAATACCTCACCATTGGTAATATTAATTTGCTTCATTTTATCACCCATATTC
>CAYJBF010000169.1:0-1516 GCA_964368415.1 uncultured Acholeplasmataceae bacterium
GTTCTATTCATATTTGTTAAAGCGTTAAAGTTAGGAGAACATGCCTATGAAAACTAGTACTTTTACAGCTTATTTCAACAAGTCTAAAGATTTCGTTAGTGAAAAGTATGAAGCGTTCAATACGCAAAGTCGAAAAGTAAAAAGACAAAAGAAATTAAAATCATTTTCTTCACTCTCATTTACTTATTTCTTCTTAATTGGATTGTGTTTTGTTATTTTATTCCCAACAATACAACAACTATTACAAGCGTTTAGAGCGCCACAAGATTTAAACGATCCAAGTGTTATCTGGATTCCAAAGACATGGTCAACACTTAATGTTACAATTTCAATTAAAGTTATTGATTATTGGAAAGCTTTATTTAATACATTTAGATTAGCTTCTATGTCAATGATCTTACAACTATTTTCAACCTCTTTAGCAGGGTATGCTTTCGCAAGATTAAAGTTTAAAGGCTCAAATATATTATTTATGTTTGTGGTATTTACTATTGTTGTACCACCACAAGCATTAAGCTTAACCAGATTCTTATACTTTAGACAATTAAACTTACTTGAAACACGTTGGAGTATTTACTTAATGAACGGATTGGGAATGGGGATTAGAAGTGGTATTTTCATCTTCATCTTCAGACAGTTCTTTGCTGGATTACCAAAAGAGTTAGAAGAATCTGCTCAAATTGATGGTGCTGGTGTACTTAGAACATTTTTCCAAGTTATGTTACCAAACGCACGTGGTGCGTTAGTGACAGTTGCGTTATTTAGCTTTGTTTGGGCATGGAACGATTCTTATTTCGTAGGGTTATTTAACCTTAATGCGAGTGGTGAATTCCCACTACTAACCATGCAGTTATTAAACGTAGCGGAAAATACACAATCTGTTTATGCAAGATTAAGCTATTCGGGTGTACTAGCAGATATTGGACAAGATATTTGGAAAAATCCACTATTCCTATCCACTATCTCAAACGTGAGTGCATTACTTATTATGTCACCGTTATTATTGGGTTACTTATTTGTTCAAAAAGGATTCGTTGAATCTATTGAAAGGACAGGTATTGTCGGTTAATGTTTGAAAAACCTTTTTTCCAAAAACTTAATCAAATTGCCGATTGGATTTTAAGAATTGTTACGGTCAACTTATTGTTAATCGTATCAACTCTGTTCATCATTACACTATATCCAGGACTCTATGCATCTTTTAGACTATTAAAAGACTGGAAAGAAGGTAAACATACGCCGATATTTAATGGCTTTTGGAATTATTTTAAAGAAAATATTAAACAAAAACTTCAAATTAGCTTTACGTTTATCATGATTCTTTTAATCGGTGTCTATAGTTTGATATCTTACAATGAATTTATTGAACTGAATGCGGGTATGATGTATCTAATTGGATATTATGTGGTGTTATTGTTTTTAATTATGTTTATTTTGATAACACTTTATACGATACCAGTACTAATCTATTTTCAAAACACCGATATGGCTAATATCTTTAAGATTAGTCTATATG
>CAYJBF010000170.1:0-1515 GCA_964368415.1 uncultured Acholeplasmataceae bacterium
ACAAAAATAAAACCATCAAATTGGTTAATCTTCTCATTGAATGCTTTAACCCCATCCATATTTGATTCATCCCCAAAGAGTGGCAAGTTGTAATCATTTAAATCTATAATATCGTAAACTGCATCGCGGTTTTGATCCGTATAAGCTTTAAACCATTTTGCGATTGGTTCAGATTTACGGTTAGGTCTTGTTGTAGACATAATTATCCCGATTTTTAAATTAGACATGTTAAAGTCCTCCTTTTCCATATCTATTATAGCCACTAAAGACAAGATAAAAAGTATTATGCATTATTAGTTATAGTTTATTGATAGATTCACTAAATCTGGTTAGAAGGTTATTAATTTGATTCTCTTTATGTTTGCTTGACCAGTTAATAACACCTGTCTCCATAACAGATACATTTCTTTCCTCTAAAATTTTCTTCATTTTTCTAATTGCTCGGTTTCCACCCATCCAAGCTTTAGGCAACCCTTCAGTAACAAAACAATAAACTTTAATTGAATTAATTTCATGAAGTTGGTTTAAATAGGTAGTCATAACTGGAGATAATGAAAAAGCTCTAACCGGTGCACCAAATATAATGACATCATAATCATTTATATCTGGAATATGGGTTAAAACAACTGGTTTATTGGAATTTGGGTTTTCATCATTATCAATAATTTGATCCATATGGACCCAATGACCATTAACCTCTAAATGTACTTTTAATCTTGTCCCAACGCTTAAAGTATTTCCACTAAATGAGTGAATGAGTAGACCGATTTTCATGTTATCCCAACCTTTAAATCAATTTTACCATAAAATAAAGTATTTTATACAAAACAACATTTAAAATGTTACTCAATAAAATACTTTACTATTAATTCCATATTAAATTGTTGTAATTTATACTAATTCATCCCATTTTCATAATAGTCTAAGAATACTTGTTTTGCAAGTAATCCTCCAGCTTCATTAGGATGAATTCCATCTTTACACATATAGGTTAAATACTTTCTAGTTCTTATGAATGCACTTCTAACATCAATTAATTCAACCTGTTTTTCATACGCTACTTCAGTAATCGCATTAGAATAACCGGATTGATGTCTGGTAATTTGTTCAATATCACCAAGGAACGATAAAATGTTATCTCCATTTTGTAGATCTCTTTTAATCCAATTATAATAATACCCTGAATGAATAGGTGGAAGTGTCATTAAAATTGGTTTGATACCCCTTTCCAATAATAAATCTACCATTTCATGTAACGTTTTTTTAAAGTCTTGAATCGTTGTTTTGGGTTGGTGATCAAATTTTGGATTGTCAGCAACCTTTGCCCAATCAAAATCACAATCGTTTCCACCAAACTCTATCACAACCGCAAATATATCTTCATGTTTTTTTATATAACTTTCAAGTTTCTTTTTACCATAATCGATGGTTGCACCCATTTTCGCATTGTTATCAATCTTAATATTTAACTTATCTTCAATAGATGCCCAATCTATATGATCAGAAAATTTATAT
>CAYJBF010000171.1:0-1514 GCA_964368415.1 uncultured Acholeplasmataceae bacterium
GAATAGGTGATAATATGCTTGGAGACTATCAAAAAGTCAATATCAATTCCAAGGAACTTACATGCTTTTACCCATACTCATTAAATGGACTTTGGATTAAATCAAAGAAAAATCTAGAGGTTAATCATTTATGTAGTGAGATTGAGGCATTGTTTCCCTTAGATACGCCGTCCAATAAGTTTTTCTTACGCTTAATACAGGACAAAGAAATGTTAGATAGTTTAAAACTGTCTAATATTGAATTACATTTTAATGACATCTACGCTTCAAGTGGATTTAACCTTTTTAAGAATACTTTAAAAGAACGTCAAACACTATATGATAATGCTCCAGCTGAATTAAAGAAGTTAGGGTATTGCAATAAGTTTTTAAAATACCTTCACTTCGGGTTTTTTAAAGATAAACCAGATTATTTACCTGGTGAATTTAGAAAAGGATTAACCTATATTGGTTCTGATGATATTTTAACCGCACCATTTGTATCTGCTGACTATGATCATATGCAAGATAATATGGATGAAATGGAACTGTTTATGTATCGAGATGATATATCTATCTTTACCAGATCAGCATTACTTTATTATCAAATTATGGCCAATTTACCTTTTGAAAAAGGCAATGAAGAAGTAGCAAGACTAGCGAGTCAACTTTATTTAATAGAATATGATGGGCTCTTACACTATATACCGTTGTCTAAATATTTGAAAAACATCGAAAATTTCCGATTTGAGGCAATTATTCAAAATGATATTTATATTTTCCTTAATCCTTATCTAAAAGCGATAAAAACAGCAATTAAAGATGCCAAACGTATGATTAAGAGTTATAACCTATTAAAAACAAGACAAGAAAATGCCATTGAACGTAGCGAACATACAATCTATCAAAAACGTCGATTATTAGAAATACTACATCAATCACATAAAACCATATTCCTAAAAAGCGAGCCTTTAGTAGAACGTTTTAATGTTTTACCAAAGACGATTGTAAAAAGATACCGTTTATTAATTGAGCTCAATTTAATTAAACAAAAGAGAAATTATGATAGAAATCTTTATTATAACCACTCGTTACTAAATATCTTAAAATGAAACCAGTTAAAATAGCTATTACCGGCGGCACATTAAGAGGTAGAAAAATAGTAAGTTATAGTGCGGCAACTAGACCAACAGCTCAAAATGTTAAAATTGCGGTATTCAACATGTTGTTTAATGTTTATGGTGTTGGACTAGATTTATTTTCTGGATCAGGAGCTTATGGGATTGAAGGGTTATCTAGAGGGTTAGATAAAGCCTACTTTAATGATTCTGACCACGATGCTTTTCGTTCTTTAAAAGAAAATATAGAGTCACTAGATTTAACGTCTAAAGCTGTTATTTCAAATAGTGATTATAAAGCCGCATTAAATTATTATCAGAATCAACAAATCGTATTTAATGTAATCTTTTTAGACCCACCTTATGAATTATCAGATAGTGTATTTTTAGAGATATTTACTTGGGCAAGTAATACAC
>CAYJBF010000172.1:0-1510 GCA_964368415.1 uncultured Acholeplasmataceae bacterium
TTCTTTAATAGTGAAGTTGATGGAGAGTTTAGTCTTGATATGGATTTAGATTTTAATTTACATGCTAAGTTACCAAATAATCTCCCACAAGCATCTGAATTTGACGATTTTGTTGAAGGTGGCGTTTTTGCAGGAATTGGATTTCCTAGTAGTCCAGCCCCAACAAATTAAATATAATTATAGTAAACTGGAAGAAATTCCAGTTTTTTTAAGCTATTTTAAAGAAGTTTTAACCCATGTTAAGGGATAATCTCAATTTAATAAAAATAGCCCCAATAATTATTGATGTTTCACCGTATACTTATTAGAAAGAGGGGAACACATTAATGAACAAAATATTTAAAGTATTAGTAGGTGTAGCTACGCTTACACTTGGTGTTGCATTACTAACCGCATGTAACACAGAAAAAGATTCAAACTTAGCGGTTGCTCAAGTTTATTCATTTTCTACAGTATCGGGAGCTCAACTTAATAGGATGAGCGAAGCGACTTTAGAAGCTGAACCAGAAGTAGAACCTGAAACAGATCCAATTACTGAACCTGAAACAGATCCAATTACTGAACCTGAAACAGATCCAATTATTGAAGATGATATGGATGATGTAAATCATTATGTAAATTTATTAGAATCATTCATCAGTAATCCAATTAAAGTTTCAGATCCAGTAGCATCTGATTTAGTTGATGACGACGATGAGGATCAAGATTTAGAATGGAATAATAATGAAACTACGTTATTTGATATTTGGGAAGAAGACTTTAAAGACTATTATGATAATTTTGATGATTTCAAACAAAACTTTCAAGGGTGGAGAAATCGTTATCAATCCATATATCAAGACTTTGATGATTTTATGGATGACTATGAAGATTGGTTAGACGATTATCAAGATGAATTTAATACGTTTGATGAGTGGTTTAATTACTTTAGAAATAGACATCGTGGGATGCGATAAAAAGAAAAAGTTGCCTGAATTTGGGCAACTTTTTTTTATATTAAGCTTTAAAATTATTCTTCAGTGTATAAGTAGTTAGCAACTAAACCAGCTAACGCACCACCAACTAGTGGACCTACGATATAGAACCAAACTTGTTCTAAAGCTTTACCACCTTGGAATAATGCTGGAGCTAAGCTTCTTGCAGGGTTCACAGAACCACCAGTAATCATGAAGCCAGCAATTACAACCATTGTCAGTACTAGACCAATCACTAAACCAGCAATAGGCGCCTTATCTTCATCTTTAGTTGTGCCAAGGATAGCGAAAACAAAGATGAATGTTAAAACGATTTCTGCTAGTAAACCAACTAGTAGACCTAAGTCGGCGTTGACGAACATTGGAGTTAATTGGTTTGCACCAAGATTTGCTGTTTGGAAATCAGTGAACACCCATAATAGTAATGTTCCTAATATAGCACCAACCAGTTGTGCAACCGCATAGAATCCGAACTCTACAAGACTAATCTTTTTAGTTAGCCATTGTGCAATAGAGACAGCCGGATTGAAGTGTCC